>JAHBTM010000030.1 GCA_019638635.1 Ferruginibacter sp.
CATAATCTCCAACCATCAACATCACCGGTTCGTTGTTTTCTAATTTCATTACCGCACCTACGAGTATCAGCAACAAAGAGCCACCGGCAATAACACCTATCAATTGTAACCGGTAATTTTTCATGGGTTCAGTTTCAGCATTCAGGTTCATCAGCATCACCACAAAAAGGAAAAGCACCATGATAGCACCTGCATATACAATGATATTTACTACCGCCAGAAACTGCGCATTCAACATAAGATAGTGACCTGATATACTAAAAAACAGGAGGATGAGCCACAACACACTATACACAGGATTCCTGCTCATGAGCATCATCACTGCAGAACCGATTGAAATCAGCGACAGAATTAAAAATAATATTGTTGTTAGTTCCATGATTTTCTTTTAACCTATTTCACTTCTTTTTTTACCGGCTCTGTTTCCCAATGCTTTTTTGTAAGCTTCTGGTTCTTTTTCCGGATGAGGAATCAGCAGGTCGTTTTTAGCATATATGAATTGTTTGCGCTGATAATCGGATGGCGCAAATGTTTCACTGAGATAAATAGCATCTTTCGGACAAGCCTCTTCGCACAATCCGCAGAAAATACAACGCAACATATTGATTTCATATCGAGCTGCATATTTCTCTTCTCTATATAAGTGTTCCTCTCCCGGTAATCTCTCAGCAGCTTCCATGGTGATGGCTTCTGCCGGGCAGGCTACCGCACACAAGCCGCAAGCGGTGCAATTCTCTCTTCCCTGCTCATCGCGGTTGAGAATGTGTAACCCGCGAAACACCGGACTAAACGGGCGTGTTTTTTCCGGATAATTGATCGTTGGTTTCTTCTTGAAAAAGTGTTTCAACGTTATTGCCATTCCGCCAATTATTGCGGGAAGATATATCCGTTCCCACCACGTAAGTGGTGCTCTGTTTACGGCTTGTGCTCTGTTGGTTAATGGTTGCATTTCAGGTTTGCAAAAATATGGTTATTAAAATCTTATTTATCAAAGAATAAAATGGCTGCTCCGGTCAGGAACATGTTCAGTAAGGCCAACGGCAACAATACTTTCCAGCCCAGCCCCATCAATTGATCGTATCGGAATCTCGGAATCGTCCACCGTACCCAGATAAACAGGAACAGGAAGAAAGCTATCTTCAGGAACAATGCCACTATGCCCAATACACCCGCTACATTCACCGGTAGGGTAGATTCGTCCAGGAAAGGAATATCGTATCCACCAAAGAACAATGTAGCCATAACCGCACTGCTGATGAACATATTGATGTACTCCGCAAACAAATAAAAACCAAGTTTCATGGAGGAGTACTCGGTATGATAACCACCAATCAATTCGTTTTCCGCTTCCGGTAAATCAAATGGCGTTCGGTTACATTCTGCAAACGTGCACACCAGAAACAGGAAGAAACCCAATGGTTGGTACACAATGTTCCAGTAACCTTCCTGTTGCTGCAATACCATTTCTTTCAGGCTAAGCGTTCCCGTTACCATTAACAACGCAATGAGCGAAATACCCAATGCCAGTTCGTAACTAATGATTTGAGAAGCTGCTCTCAATCCGCCCATGAGCGAGTATTTGTTGTTACTCGACCAGCTTCCCACAATAATCCCGTACACCCCTAAACTCACTACTCCAAATACATACAATATTCCTATGTTGATGTCTGCAATTTGTAAACTGATTTCTCTTCCAAACAATTCCAGCTTGCTCCCCCATGGAATAACGGCACTGGTCATTAATGCGGTGAGCATCGCCAAACCCGGCCCCAATACAAACAGGAACTTGTTCGAAAACATGGGGATGATTTCCTCCTTAAAGAACAACTTCAATCCATCTGCCAGGGGTTGCAATAAACCAAACGGGCCGGCACGGTTAGGACCCCTGCGGTCTTGAATAAATGCAGCCACCTTACGCTCTGCGAGGGTAGTGTACATGGCCACCACCATTGAAATGGATACAATGATTACAATCAAAATCAATTTCTCCAGAATGTATATTAAATCAATGCTTAAAAACATGGTTGCTGAATTATCCTTGGGTTTTGTTGATCATTTGTTTATTGTGCCTTTCTGCATCACCCGGGTTTTCCGGAATTTGATTGTTGATACTGTTTGCGCGATCAAAATCAACACTATGGGCCGGGCCGGGCAGTTCACTCAGGGTAATATCCGGATCGTTCACATCGCTGATACTATGGATGTTCATGAGCTTGCGTGGTTCTAACCCTCCCATTACTTTTTGAATGGTTTCCTGAGGCATCACCATTTCCTCATATTTATTGGCTCCAATTACCGAATGCCTGCTGATGGTTGTTAATCCTTCTACCGTCCAGTCAGATGCTTTTTTCTTTTCAAAACGACAAGTATTGCAAATCCAACCCGGTTTACCATCATAGCTTTGCACTTCACCCCATGGATCTTTACGCGCGGTTACACGGTACACTTCTTCTCCCCTCATCCATAAGGTTACCTTACCACAACATTTAGGGTTTTCACAATTTCTGTGTGCATCCATAGGTTTCGTAAACCATACCCGGTTCTTAAACCGGAATGTACGGTCGGTTAATGCCCCTACCGGACACACATCAATCATATTTCCACTAAAATCATTGTCGATTGCTTTGGAGATGAAAGTTGAAATGGCAGCGTGGTCGCCACGGTCAACAACTCCATGTACTCTTTGTTCTGCCACTTGTTCACCAACCATCACACATCGGTAACATAAGATGCACCGGGTCATGTGTAGCTGAATATACGGTCCAATATCTTCGCGTGTAAAAGTTCGGCGCGCAAACTGATAGCGTGTTCCGGCCGTTCCGTGTTCGTAGCTTAAATCCTGCAGGTGACATTCACCGGCCTGATCGCAAATCGGGCAATCGAGAGGGTGGTTGATCAATAAAAACTCTACTACCCCATTTCGTGCATCCATCACCCGCTCGCTCGTAATGTTCTTGACTACCATACCATCCATCACAGTGGTTCTGCAGCTGGCAACGAGTTTGGGCATGGGGCGTGGATCGGCTGTAGAGCCGGCAGCCACTTCCACCAAACACGTCCTGCATTTTCCGCCACTGCCTTCCAGTTTGCTGTAATAGCACATCGCCGGTGGTGTAACATCTCCGCCTACCAATCTTGCAGCCTGCAGAATAGTGGTACCGGGTTCAACTTCCACCGTAATGTTGTCGATTGTAACGCTAATCTTTTTATTTAATTCAGCCATAATTTCCATTTTTCTAGCAGACTGTACACACGCTGCTATGCTTTCGTAAAAAACTATGTTGCCGGTACATACACCGGATCGGCATAGTGTGCCAAACCATAATTCTGCAGGGTACACAAATCCGGATTGTTCACGTGCCATTCAAACTCATCCCTGAAATGCCGTATGGCAGCTGCTACCGGCCAGGCTGCCGCATCACCGAGCGGACAAATCGTATTGCCTTCAATTTTACGTTGTATATCCCATAACAAATCAATGTCACTCATTTTTCCCTTACCCTGTTCGATGTTCCACAAAATCTTTTCCATCCATCCGGTACCCTCTCGGCATGGGCTGCATTGGCCGCAGCTTTCGTGCCGGTAGAACCTGGCGAGTGTGTACGTATGTTTTACGATGCACTGGTCTTCATCGAGTACAATAAATCCTCCAGATCCCATCATCGTTCCGGTAGCAAATCCACCATCGGCCAGGCTTTCATAATTCATCATGCGTTTTTCACCCTTGGCTGTCGTTAATAACAAATTGGCCGGAAGGATGGGTACGCTGGATCCACCGGGAATACAGGCTTTCAGTCTTTTTCCATTGGGTATGCCTCCGCAGTATGTGTCGCTGAAAATAAATTCCTCCACCGAGATGGTCATGTCAATTTCATACACGCCGGGCTTGTTGATATTACCACAAGCAGAAATCAATTTGGTTCCGGTAGATTTACCCACTCCAATTGATGCATAGGCTGCACCGCCCTGATTAATGATGGGCACAACCGCAGCGATGGTTTCTACGTTGTTCACTACGGTAGGGCAATCCCACAATCCTTTAACAGCCGGGAATGGCGGTTTAATTCTAGGATTTCCACGTTTTCCTTCCAGTGATTCCAACAATGCGGTTTCTTCTCCACATATATAAGCACCCGCACCCCGTTGAACATATACATTACAACTGAAGCCGGACCCCTGGATATTATCTCCCAGCCAGCCATTGTCTTTTGCTTCCTGAATAGCCTCTTCGAGAATGTCTGCTATCCAGTGGTACTCTCCGCGGATGTAGATATAACTACTGTTACAGCCCAATGCATATGAAGAAGCAATCATTCCTTCAATCAGCAAATGGGGAATAAACTCCATGAGGTAGCGGTCTTTAAATGTACCGGGTTCACTTTCATCGGCGTTGCAAACGAGGTAGCGTGGAACACCTTCCGGTTTTGCCAGAAAACTCCACTTCATGCCTGTTGGGAAACCGGCGCCTCCTCTGCCACGCAGGCCACTCACTTTTACTTCCTCCACAATTTCTTCGGGCTTCATTTTGAGGGCTTTTTCTACACTGACATAGCCTCCCTCTCTCCGGTACACCGGATAACTTTTTATCCCTTCAATATGCGCTTTTTCTAAAAGCAATTTTTTACTCATGCTCAAACTGGTCTTTAAAGATTGTTCAACTCAAATAACCGTTTCCGTTTGCTGCAGTTGCAGCCTGCTTTCTGCATTCTTCCACAATTTCATCTACTTTTGCCGGTGTTAAATGTTCACGGTAATGTTTACCCAACTGCATCATAGGTGCATAACCGCAGGCACCCAAACATTCAACTGTTTTTAATGTAAACATCCCATCGGCTGTAGTTTCACCTTCGCTAATTTTCAATTTATTTTTAATGTAGTGGATTATATCGTCACTTCCGTTTAACATGCATGGCCCGGTCTGACATACCTCAAATACATATTTACCCACCGGTTTTAAATTATACATGCTGTAAAAACTGGCCACTTCATACACCTCGATAGGATCAAGTTTCAACAAGCCGGCCACATAATCCATCACCGGTACATCCAGCCAGCCGTTGAATTGCTCCTGTGCCAGATGCAACACCGGCAACAGTGCGCTCTTTTGCTTACCCGCAGGATATTTATTTATAATTTCCTGCACTTTATACATTCGCTCCTTGGTAAATTCAATGGTCATATACAAAACAATTATGCGTCTAATTCTCCGGCAATCAGGTTCAGGCTACTCATGGTGATGATGGCATCACTAAGCAGTCCGCCTTCTACCAGCTCCGGAAATGCCTGATAATATATAAAACATGGTCTTCTGAAATGCAAGCGGTAAGGTGTACGGCCTCCATCGCTGATCAGATAAAAACCTAATTCTCCGTTGGCTCCTTCTACGGCATGGTACACTTCTCCGGGAGGAATCGCTGTTTCGCCCATGATGATTTTAAAGTGCCAGATCAGCGCTTCCATCTTGGTGTAAACATCTTTCTTTTCCGGCAGATAATACGCTGGTGTATCCGCATGATACACTTCGGCTTCCTGTCCTTTGAACTCCTGTACTTTTTTATACGCCTGAGTGATAATAGAAAGACTCTGCCACATTTCCTGCTGGCGTACGAGGAAGCGGTCATAACAATCCCCGGTAGTACCTACCGGTATGGTGAATTCAAAATCCTGATAACTGCTGTACGGAGTATGTACCCGCACATCATAATCTATTCCTGCCGCACGTAAGTTCGGACCGGTAAACCCGTAGTTGAGTGCCCTTTCAGCAGAAATAGGACCACAACCAATGGTACGCTCCATAAAGATGCGGTTACGCTTAAACAGCTTTTCAAATTCATTTAGCTGTTCGGGATATTCTTTCAGAAATTTCTCCAGTTTTTCGAATGCCGTATTGGTGAAGTTTCGCTCAAAACCACCAATTCGTCCAATGTTTGTGGTTAATCGGGAACCACAGACTTCCTCATAAATCTCATAAATCAGTTCACGGTATTGCATAAGATACAAGAAGCCGGAGTAAGCACCACTATCCACTCCTACAATGGAATTACAAATGAGGTGATCGGCAATCCTTGCCAGTTCCATAATAATCACTCGTAAATAATCCACACGCTTAGGTGTTTGTACACCCAGTAATTTTTCACAGGTTAAATGCCAGCCCATGTTGTTAATGGGAGATGAACAATAGTTCAACCGGTCGGTGAGCGGCGTGATCTGATACAATGGCCTGCGTTCGGCTATTTTTTCAAATGCCCGATGAATATAGCCTACCGTGGAAGTGGCTTTCAAAATCCGTTCGCCGTCCAGTTCCAGAATGTTCTGAAATACACCATGGGTGGCCGGGTGCGTTGGACCCAGGTTCAGCGTGGTTGTTTGTTTTTCTCCGGCGCCTTCCGGTAAAAGAATATCTTCTGACATAATCGGCATAAAATTCAATAATCAATTCAACAAAACTTCATTTAATGCTAATCGTTAGCGACCAAACATTTCATCATCTTTATCTACTCGGGTCTGATCTTCCAGTGGAAACTCTTTCCTCAAGGGGAAATAATCCATTTCATCTACATTCAATACCCTGATTAAATTAGGGTGTCCTACAAAGTTCACTCCGAAGAAATCATAGGTTTCCCGTTCCATAAAGTTTGCTGCTGCAAACAGTGCCGTAGTGCTGAATACATCCGGTGCCTGAACATCTGTATACACCTTGAAACGAATCCGCACATTGTCACGCATATTGTGCAGGTGATACACCACGCATAATTCCTCTCCGATACGATCGGGATAATGCACAGCCTGCAAATCGGTCATAAACCTGAACGATAGTGATTCCTCGTCGTACAAGAACTGGAGCACTTTCAGGTTCATATCTTTAGGTGCGGCAAAGGTGAGCATACCCAATGGCTCCGACCATTCGGTAAACACGTCTCCGAATTTATCGATTAATGCAACCCGTATTTGTTCATTCGTAAGCTGACTCATCACTTAACTTTATTGAATACCGTAACCGGCTAATAATTCCTTGTATTGATCGCTGTTTCTTCTGCGTAAACCTTCTGCATGTACCAGATCCTGGATTTTCAATACCCCATCTATAATGGCTTCAGGCCGTGGAGGACAACCGGGTACGTACACATCTACCGGTATCACCTGATCTATACCTTGTAACACCGAATAAGTATCAAAAATACCCCCACTGCTGGCGCAGGCACCCACTGCCATTACCCATCGTGGTTCTGCCATCTGGAGGTATACCTGTCGTACCACCGGGCCCATTTTTTTAGCAATCGTTCCCATCACCATCAATAAATCGCATTGTCTGGGTGAGAAGCCTACGCGTTCAGAACCGAAGCGGGCCAGATCATAGTGCGATGCCATAGTAGCCATGAATTCAATTCCGCAACAACTGGTGGCAAAAGGAAGCGGCCATATTGAATTTTTACGGGCAAGTGAAACCACCTTCTCAAAACTGGTAGCCATAAAACCCTCACCCATATACCCTTCGGGTATTCCCTGAAATTTTACTTTTGGATTATACTGTACCGGTCTGGACATGTCAATTGTTTTTACAAAGGTTTACGAATAGTACATTTATTCTTCCCACTTCAATCCCCCTTTCTTGTAGATATAAATAAACCCCGACAAAAACAGGGATACGAACATACCTACAGCCGCAAATCCTTCCCAGCCAAGTTCTCTGAAATTAACGGCATACGGATAGAAGAAGATCACTTCCACATCAAACAACACAAACAATATGGCCACCAGGAAATACTTAATGGATACAGGTTGACGGGCATTCCCCTTAATCTCTATTCCACTTTCAAAATTCTGCAACTTGTCTGTGCCCTTACGCTTGGGTCCTAAAAAGTTGGAGAGTACCAGCAGCATGGTAATTAGTCCCCCGGCAAACAAGAGTTGTATTAATATCGGGAGGTAGCTAACCGCTGAGGTTCCGGCCTGCGTTTGTAGAATAGAAAACTGCATGTTGTTTAAACATTGTTTGGGCAAAAGTACAACACCCGCACTGATAAACAATTAATATTGAATGATTTTAGAAGCTAAAAAAACAAATCCCGAAAACGATTTCCGGGATTTGACAAATTAATAAAATATGAATATGTAAGCGCTTTAACGGCCTCCTCTTTTAGGGGCTGCCGGATCGTTCTTTGAAACAAATTCCTTGAACGTAAGCAATTGCTGGTCTTCGGGTGCAATGGCAAGTGCTTTATCTATATACTGCAATGATTGTTTTTGGTCTTTTTTGGTATTGTAATAGTATCCAATAAAGAATCTGTACGCCGTAAGTAACCGGGTTTTTACATTCGGTTTGGTGGTATCTGATTCAGCTATCTGAATGGTTTTTTCATAATGTGGTACTGCCAATCCCAATTCACCGGTAGAATCAATGATGGCATTCGCATTGCCCAACATATAATGCCCCATAATATCTTCCGGATACTTTTGAGCATACTCTGTAAAATATACTACAGATGAATCCATTTTATCTGCCAGGTAATAATTGTAGCCTGCATTGAACAAATCTACATTGCTGTAGTTTTTGCGAACCTTCATTACTTTAGCATACCAGCCTGCTGCAGATTGATACTGCATTTTGCTTTCATAGGCTTTCGCTAAATTACGTACATAAGTTAATTTATTGGCTTCCAAGGAGTCAATCTCCAAGGCTTTGGTAGTCAGGGTTTCAACTTTCATCGAATCTTCAGGATTATTCATCAGTAACAAAGCATAGGTAGCATAATCACCGGCACCGATTTTTTCGGGATCCTGCACTTTAAAGAATGTTTCGTAACTCGCTTTAGCATTCACCGTATCCTTTAATTTCATGTAAGAAAGTGCTTTCAGCCCGAACAAGTTGGGGTATGCATTTTCTCCTTCAGCTGCTATACAGGCACCGGAAGAAGATAATGCATCGTTAAACAAACCTTGTGCATACTTCATAGACGCTCTATAAAAGCAAGCTTTAGGGTCATCATCGGAATGTTTCAGCCATTTATCGAGGTAATCTGCTGAACGTGGCACGTTGGTGCTGTAGAAATAATTAAATAGATTTCCATACACGGGTGCGTACGCAGGGTCTTTTGATATGACATCATTATACAGTGTCATGTATAAATCTTCCTGCCCAACTCCCTGTGTTTGATATAATTTTCCTTTGCGATATAATGCACGCACATAGTTAGGGTTTAGCCTTAAAGCTGCATCGTAACTTAATACTGCATTTCCACCATCTCCCAGTTTACGATATGCATCCCCTAAATTGGTAAGCACTTCAGGATCCTTGAAACCTTTAATTTTAGTAGCACGGGTTAACACATCTACTGCATACGCTGCATCCCCGTTTTTAGTATCCGGATTGGAATTGGCAAACCCTACTGCATTGAATACAGCGATGTTTTTACCTCCCGATAAACTGATGGCCGATTCAAATTTCATCCGGGCTTCGGCAGCTTTCCCTTTCAGCAGTAACACATGACCTGCCCCGGCAGTGAGTAATGCACTGTTAGGATTGGTTTGTAAATTTTTTTGGTACCATTGCCCGGCTTCATCAAGTTGTTCCAGACCAATTTCAGCCTGGCCGTATAGATAAGCAGCCTCTTCGTTTACAGGGGTTAAACCCAATATAGGTTGCAGCGCTGTTTTAG
The DNA here is from genome assembly GCA_019638635.1 of Ferruginibacter sp. Lineage (GTDB taxonomy): Bacteria > Bacteroidota > Bacteroidia > Chitinophagales > Chitinophagaceae > Ferruginibacter. The sequence goes on from JAHBTM010000030.1 coordinate 9,657, forward strand.
CGCTTTGAAATCTTTCGTAATACATAAATTTCTTTGCCTGATCAACAGATTGTGCAAGCACACTGCTACCAAACATACAAGCTGCTAAAAGCAAAGAACCGGTTTTAATTCTCTTCATCGTGTAACTTTTGTTTTATAGACTCAAATTTTATCTTCCTGACTATAAGGAAGCGTTAAAGTATTGTAATTAATCTGTGATGCGCACGTTTCTAATTTCCAGTTCCATCATTGGTGCAAGATAAGCCCTTCTGAATATTAACTGTCCGCGTTCACTGCGCAGAAAATTGGTAAACCCTGTGCCCAACCCCTGATAACTTTCTTTCACGACATAATACAAACCCCGTACCAATGGATATTTATTAAAAAGTATATTCATTTGTTCAGGCCGCACGAATGCTGAATCCTGTGCATTATACAAGGATGCAATTTTAACTTTTTTTAACATCTCGCGTTGTTCTTTCACTTCCGGATTACCAATCCAGCTTATACCGGTAAAGCCAATCGCCTTGGGCTGATTGGAAACATACTCCAGTACTTCCTTTGAATTTTTGCCTGCCCGAATGTTTGTATTATTAATTGAATCCCCTCTCATCAGGGAGTCTTTGATATAGCGATAAGCACTGGTTGCATTCAATCCATCGAAAACCAGTTCATATTCTTTTTGGGAATACGTACCGGCAAGCATACTTCTTAAATCATCCAGTTTCAGGAGGCTATCCGGATTAGAGGCATGAACAACAATGGCGATGGCATCTTTGGCAAGCATATTCCATTTTGGATAATAGCTTAGCGTATCATGTAACCATTTTTCTTCAGTAGCTGAAAGTGCCCGTGTAACGATAACTGCACGTGTGGTTGTATCAAAAAATAAATCTTTCAGGCAATCTGCCTCTGTTTTATAATGGACTTCTATGTGTGCGTTGGGATAAGTAGCTTCGTACATGCGTACCTGTTCGTCTATTACCGGCTGAAATGACTCATCGGCCGAAATGCGAATAAATCCTGAATCATAACTGTCTATTTCCGTTTTTTGCTGACGGCACCCCTTCATAACCAACAGCCCCATCATCCAAAAAAAAACTAACACTGTAAGCCTCATGATCTGAAATAGTTTTTCTTATATCCACGGTACAGCCTGAAAATACCATACAATATACAAACCCCGCCAAAAATTTTCATCATGGGGTCGTTGAGGCGCGACTGTAAACCCACATCAAATTTCTTGAAGAAAATCAAAAAAAAGCCCATGCTGAGCCAAAGGGTACCCATCGCAAAATCCATAATGCTTCTCATTCTCACGAGGCCTTTTTCCCTTCCGGAAAATTCTTTTTTTTGCGAATCCATATCTACAAATTGAATGGCAATGTACGATTTTTTTACGCATGCCATCGGGATTTGCCATTCATCACAACAGAGATCAAAATACATAACCCATCGCCTAACAGCCATTTGGGAACCCTATATTTGCATAATGAAGATTTTGATGGTGTGTCTTGGCAATATTTGCCGAAGCCCCCTCGCTGAAGGGATATTACAGCAAAAAGCGCTGGAAGCTGGACTAAACTGGGAAATACAAAGTGCCGGAACCAACCGCTATCATATCGGTTCTGCACCCCATCCTTTGAGTCAAAAAGTGGCACAATTGAACGGAATAGACATTTCAGCGCAGCGTGCAAGAAGGATACAACACAGTGACATGGATGAATTCGATATCATTTATGCATTGGCCACCGACGTGCTCGGGGATATTAAAGAAATCACCGGAACCACATTCAGACCAGATAAAGTAAAACTGTTTATGCATGAACATCCTCATGCTTCGGAAGTAGACGTGCCCGACCCCTGGTACGGGGATGAATCAGGCTATCATGAAGTATATCGCTTGTTGGATGATGTTTGCAACCACATTATACAAACGTATAAAAGCCATGCCCAATGATTAAACCCGGAATACCGCAAGGGACGAGAGACTTTACCTCTGCAGTTGTGCTGAAGCGTCTATATATATTAAATACCATCCGCCGGCATTTTGAAGTTACCGGATATGAGCCATTGGAAACACCGGCCATGGAATTATTGGAAACCCTCACCGGTAAATATGGGGATGAAGGAGATCAACTCATCTTTAAAATCCTCAACAATGGCTTGTCGGATGCAGCTAATATTGAAAAAGCTCAGGCAGGATTTCAAAAAATACTGGAAGGAAAAAACAGTGAAGATATTACTTCACGTGCTTTACGTTATGATTTAACCATTCCATTTGCCCGTTATGTAGCCATGAACCGTGGCACCCTGCATTTTCCGTTTAAGCGATACCAAATGCAACCTGTGTGGCGTGCTGACCGTCCTCAAAAAGGGCGATACCGTGAATTCACTCAATGCGATGCGGATGTAGTTGGAAGCAACTCCCTTTGGAATGAAGTTGAACTTGTGCATTTATACAGAAATACGTTTGATACGCTTGGACTAAAAGACGCTGAGATTACCCTCAACAACCGTAAACTGCTTGCCGCGCTGGCATTAAAGTGTGGTGCTGCATCAATGCTCACCTCAATCACCATCGCCATAGACAAACTGGATAAAATCGGAATAGATAAAGTTATGGAATCGCTTAAGGAAAGCGGTTTAACCAGCGAACAAGTTCAAACCATCCATACCTATTTATCCATCTCGGGAAGCAACCGTGAAAAAATCAATCAGATATCCAACTTACTGCAAGGCATACACGAAGCAGAAAAAGGCATTGAAGAACTTGAATTCATTTTAAATAGGGTGCCGGACCATTATGTGCATCTCGACTTTAAACTGGCACGCGGACTCGATTATTACACTGGCACCATCTATGAGGTGAAGGCCCCTCAAACAGTAAAAATGGGCAGTATAGGGGGCGGTGGAAGATATGATAACCTCACCGGGTTGTTTGGTGTGGAAGGCATATCCGGTGTAGGCATTAGCTTCGGAGTTGACCGTATTTATGATGTGATGGATACCCTGAATCTTTTCCCAAACGATTTGAATACAAACTTAAAAGTGCTATTTTTTAATATGGGGGATGAAGAATCGGTACACGCATTTGAAATATGTACTGCGGTTCAACAATCCGGTATTCCATCCATGCTTTTTCCCGATTCAGTGAAGCTGGATAAACAATTCAAATATGCACAAAAAAGAAACATTCCATATATTGTTATCGTTGGCAGTGAGGAAGTGATCCATAAAAAAGTAGTTATAAAACATTTAAACACAGGAAATCAATATACACTCAACGCAAATGAGTTAATTTCACACCTTCAAAATCAAATCAAATGACGTTTAGAATGATTGGGCTGATGTTGCTATCGGCCATGGTATTTACCGCATGTAAAAAATCGAATAAACAAGGAAGATACATTCCTGAAAACGCCAGTATGGTAGTGCATATCAACGGTGCAACCATAAGTGAAAAACTTCCATGGGATGAAGTGAAAAAAGGCCCGGCTGTTCAAAAAATCCTGAATGACTCCAGCGTAGATGCATTTGTACGGAGCATTTTCAATAACCCTGACGAATCTGGTTTACAAACCAAGGGCGACATCCTTTTCTTTATACAAAGTGATTCCCTGGGTGGATATGGCGTGATGCAGGCATCTGTACTGGATGGCGCTAAAGTGGCTGCCATTGCTAAAAAAATTGAAGGCGCAAAAACTACTGAAGCCAACGGTATCACTACAGTAGTGGCTGATAAAGCTGTAATGCAATGGGATAAGGAAAAATGCATGGTTGCCTACGACATCCCGGAAATGAATAACAGCAACGCCTACTCGTTTGATGTAGATGAGGAAGAAAACCAGGTGGTAAAACCCGGAAGGAATATGGCCATCACGGTTCAAAACCTGTTTAACCTGAAAGAAGATGCCTCTTTGGCCGGACACGATAAATTCACCACGTTAATGAATGAAAAAGGAGATGTTCATTTCTGGCTAAACAATGAAGCGCTTATGGGGAACAACCCTGAACTGAGCCAGATTGGCGGGATTGTTAAGTTTGATAAATTTTATAAGGAATCTTATCAAACGGCCACCATTCGATTTGAAAATGGGAAAATTGAAGCAGACCTGATGGGCTATATGAGCAAAGAGATGAATGACCTCATGAAAAAGTATGAAGGAAAAAACATCAGCCGCTCCATGGCTGAAAGGATGCCTGCTGAAAATATCGCCGTGTACATGGGTATGAATTTTAAGCCTGAATTAATCAGAGAATTTATCAAACTGGCAGGTATTGAAGGATTCGTGAATATGGGCCTTGGTATGTCGGGCATCAGCATGGATGATCTTATGGGTTTCAGTACCGGAGAATTTGCGCTGGGTGTGTTTGATATTCCGGCTCCTGATACCAGCAATATTTTCTCATCGCAGGAACCCACTATTTTGTTTGCAGCAGAAATCAAAGACAAAGACGCTACCAACAGAATGTTGAATGCGATGAAAAAAATGATGGGCAGCGATGAAAGCCTTACCATGAGCACCAAAGACAACATGCTGGCCATGAGTAATAAAAAATCGGGTGCGGATGCTTTCCTGAAAGGAAGCGGTGGAAAAGCCACTTACTTTGATCAGATTGCCAACAGCACTTTCGGTATGTACATCGATTTGAAATACATCTTACGTTCTATTCCGGTTTCAAAATCGGACAGCTTGGATATGGCTATACAACAATACAACGTAGCCATGTGGGACAAGGTGATTGTGAATGATGTTAAACACAAAAAAGGCGGATTACATCAACACGCCGAAGTGCGCATGCAGGACACTCAGGTGAATAGCCTGAAGCAACTGAACGCATTACTGAATCAAATTGTACTGTGGGAAGAAGCGCGTAAAGCCCGATATGCATCGATGGATGAATGGGATTTTTCAGATGACGTAGCTGTTGAAGTAGCTCCCTAATGCAGGCATCTTCCATACAACTGGAACTCCTGGTTCCGGAGTATCTGGAAAAAGACAAACTGGTCCATTCACAGGTTTGGAATACCCGTTTGCATTTCCGGATAGGTGAAAGAATACAAATTGTAGCCCCCAGCGGGAGTGGAAAGACTTCCTTGGTACATATGATATATGGGTTGAGAAAAGATTTCAGCGGTGCTGTACTTTGCGACGGGAAACCGCTGAAATCATTCAATCCCCAAGAACTTGCCTCCTGGCGAAAAAACCGGATATCTGTAGTATTTCAGGATTTGCGTCTATTTCCGGATCAAACAGCAGAAAGAAACATTGAAGTAAAACGTTTGCTTCAACCCTACCACAATGTTTCAAAGGTAACGGAGATGGCTAAACGCTTAGGCGTATACGAAAAACTCAGACAAACAGCTCAAACATGCAGTTACGGAGAGCAGCAACGAATTGCCATTATCAGAGCCTTGCAGCAACCCTTCGATTTTCTGCTGCTCGATGAACCGTTTTCACACCTGGATGACCGCAATGCTGAAAGGGCCCTTTCCTTGATTGAAGAAGAGTGTACGGCGAGGGGCGCCGCCATCCTGATGATTGATTTACAAGAAGTTCCTTTTTTTAAAGCAGAACGTACTTTACATTTATAATGACGCCCAACTACAGTACCATATCACCTTTTCTGATTTCGACCAAAAGCAAGTGGAGCCGAACGTTGGGATATATAGGCTTATGCCTCGGTGTTGTTCTGTTGTTGTGTTCTGTTCAAATGTTTATGAATGTTCAGCAATTCATCAGCGGAAAAGAGATAAAAAAATCGGGTTACGATTTTGTGTCTGTCAGCAAGTTGATCACGGATCAAAATATGGGAAAAGACAATCGTTTTAATGCTGCTGAGATACAAGAAATTCAATCACAACCCTTCATTACAGATGCTGCCCCGTTAATCAGTAACGAATTCAGGGCGCAGATCAGTGCAGGGAACATCATCCCTTTCAGTACAGATTTATTTCTGGAAGCCATTCAGGATGATTTTATAGATTCAGTTCCACCTTCTTTTCAATGGAGACCGGGTGAATTGCACGTTCCGGTCATTCTTTCAGCAGATTATCTGGAAATGTATAACATCTTCGCCCCTTCACAGGATTTACCTCAGCTATCGGAAAGCAGTATTGGCAAGGTACAGTTACAATTAGATTGTTCGGGTATGAATGGAAGCGGGCGTTATTCAGCAGGTATAGTTGGATTGAGCAGCCGCATCAGTACAATTCTAGTGCCCAAGTCGTTTCTTGAATGGGCCAATCAAACGTATGGAGGCAAAAAAACAGAACATGCTGCGCGGGTATACATAAAAACGGAAAACATAAGCAACCCGGAACTGGTGCAATTCCTTCAAACCAAAGGATATTTTGTAAACAAGGAGCGTACCCGAAGCGCACGCATTAAAGTGATACTCCAGTCTTTTGTAAGTGGATTGGGCATTTTTTCCGTAATCGTTATTTTACTGTCGATGATGTTGTTTGCTTTCTATCTGCAGTTAATGATTGCGCGCAGCAAAGACAATTTGAAACTGTTGCAAACCCTGGGGTATTCACCCACATGGCTTAGCCATATGATGAGCAAAAGATGGATTCCGGTGTATGCCATCATCATCGTAGTAGCGTGTATGATTACGATAGCACTGCAATATGCATTCAGTTTGGCATTTAGTTACAAAGAAAGCCTGTCGCCTTTCATTGCATGGCCTGTAGTTGGTGTTGCGGCCTTTTTACTAATCATCTGCATCTGGTTCAACAGCCGATTGATATCCCGTGAATTGAATCGTTTATAATCCTTCATAAATCACCGCGGCTCCTTGTCCTACCCCTACGCACATAGTTGCCAATCCATAACGGCTACCTCTTTTTTTCATTTCGTGCAGTAAGGTTGCGGAAATGCGCACGCCACTGCATCCCAACGGATGGCCCAGGGCAATCGCCCCTCCATTTACATTCACGATGGAAGCATCCAACCCCAGTTCTTGCATGCACGCAAGGCTTTGTGCGGCAAACGCCTCGTTCAATTCAACGAGTTGTATATCCTGAAGCGTTAAGCCTGCTCTTTCAAGTGCTTTACGGGTTGCGGGTACAGGACCGATACCCATGATGGCGGGATCTACACCGGCTACAGCCATAGACACTATTTTTGCCAAAGGTTGAAGGTTTAATTCTTTCACAGCTTTCTCTGTAGCCAGTAACATGGCCGCAGCACCATCATTGATGCCGCTGCTGTTTCCGGCCGTAACCGTTCCTCCTTTTTTAAATGCAGGTTGTAAATTAGCCAGCTTTTCCAATGAAGTGCTTCTGGGATGTTCATCTACATCAACCAATACACTTGACTTAGACTGCTGTACTGTTACTGGACACAATTCAGTATCAAACTTCCCCTGTTGTTTTGCGGCCATGTATTTTTCCTGACTGAATAAAGCAAATGCATCCTGTGCTTCGCGCGAAACAGCCCACTTCTCGGACACTTGTTCTGCAGTTTCACCCATGGTGTATGGATGGTACATGGATGCCAGTTCTTTATTTATAAAACGCCACCCCATGGTAGTATCAAAAATCTGGGCACTCCTATCAAAGGGTGTTGAATGTTTCGGCACAACAAACGGGGCACGCGTCATGCTTTCCACCCCACAGGCAATAATCACATCTCCGTCTCCACAAGCCAGCGCGCGGGCTCCGTCCATAATGGCTTGTAGCCCACTGGCGCACAGGCGATTGACCGTGGTACCGGGCACTGTTACAGGCAATCCTGCAAGCAAGGCTGCCATACGGGCAACGTTTCGGTTGTCTTCCCCGCTCTGATTGGCTGCTCCGGCAATCACATCTTCCACTATTTCGGGGCGCACGTTCGGATTTCGAAGCATCAATTGTTTAATGGTATGTGCCAACAAATCATCAGGACGAACAGATGACAATGCACCACCATATTTACCAATGGGTGTTCTAACAGCATCTATTACGTATATGTTGGGTTGTAACATAATTCAACATTTAAGTTTGTGGGGCAAATGTATTGGTTAATTCTTTATTTCCGTGCGGATGGCATCGGTAGTAGTATCTTTGCAGGATGAAGAATATCAGGGATCTTACTTTACCCGAGCTAAAGGAATATTTTGAATCTATTGGTGATAAAAAGTTCAGGGCCATTCAAACATATGAATGGCTTTGGAAAAAAAATGTGCGCTATTTTGCAGACATGAGTAATCTTTCGCTGACGTTGCGTGAGCAATTGTCGAAAGATTTTTTCATCCGAACCATTTCAACAGACGCCATTCAACAAAGTGCGGACGGCACGATAAAAATACGGTTTAAAACGGAGGACGGACATTTGATGGAAGGGGTTCTCATTCCTACTGAGAAAAGATTTACGGCCTGCGTTTCATCTCAAATTGGATGCAGTTTAACCTGTGCGTTTTGTGCCACCGGAAAAATGGATAGAATCAGGAATCTGGAATTCGATGAAATTTATGACCAGGTAGCTATACTGAATGAATATTGCGAAAAACACTTTGGACAGAAACTCACCAACATTGTATTCATGGGTATGGGTGAACCGTTGTTGAATTATAAAAACGTATTGAAATCAATAGACCGTATCACTGCTACAGATGCTATGGCTATGAGTCCGAAACGCATCACAGTATCCACTGCAGGTGTGGCCAAGATGATTCGCCAGTTGGGAGATGATAAGGTGCGTTTTAACTTGGCCTTATCCCTTCATGCAGCCACCGATAAAAAGCGGGATGAGATTATGCCTATCAACGAATCGAATCATATTGACGTGTTGATAGAGGCATTGAATTATTTTTATCAACTAACAAAGAATGATATTACGCTGGAATACATATTATTTAAGGATAAGAACGATTCCATTGAAGATGCCGAACAACTCATTAAGGTGTACAGAAAAATACCAACGCATTTAATCAATGTGATTGAATATAATCCGGTGGCAGGCGTCCCATTCGTTAAACCCAATGAAGATACTACACAAAAATTCACCGACTATCTAGCGAAACACCGGGTGAATGTACGATTGCGAAGAAGCCGGGGAAAAGATATTGATGCTGCCTGCGGACAACTCGCCAATAAAGGCACCGTTGCATCTTAAGTGCTTTAGAAAACTTTAACAGGCGAAGTGTAAACTTTCATTACCATGGGGTGTCTATGCACCATTCATTTTAAAAATACACACCATCATGAAAAGAAACATCATTACACTGGCTATAGCAGGTATGCTTAGTACTTTTACATTGAACACAGCCACTGCTCAAACCGATATCACCGCTGAAAAACAAACGAAGCGTTGGAATAAAGGAGACAGACAAAGAGGTGACGGGCTGGAGTCTCTGAATTTATCTGAAACACAGAAAGGAAAAGTAAAACAGATTCAGGAAAAACACAAAATGGAGGCAGAAAAACTCAAAAACACTCCTTTAACTGTAGAAGACCGAAAAAGTAAAATGGCTGATTTAAGAAAAAAGCGTCATGAAGAAATAAAGTCGGTGTTAACACCTGAGCAGGCGCAACAATTAGACGACCGTGCTAAAAACCGTAAAAGCGGTTACAAAGGCAAGCGCATCAGGGCACATCAACCTAAGTAAAGCTCCGTTCAAATTATTTTAATCTGTATTGAATGATAACAAAGCGCACTCACCTGCGCTTTTTTCATGCTATAGACGAATAAGTGTACCTTTGTGCTTCCTGTTGAAAAACAGCAAATCATACATCATGGCAAAATCAGTATTCGACAAGTTCATCAATAAAGAAAAGAACAGTAAAGTAAAAGAAGCGTTCCGACAGGAAAAGAAAAAATACAAGAAAGAGCGAGCTGAATATTTCGAACAGAAAAAAGCAGCTATACGCGAAGCCAGGGCAGCTGAAAAAGAAAGTGCACAAACCGGCAAAAGCTTGAAAGCCAAAAAAGCGCCCCAGGCTCCTGCCACCATCCAGAAGCAAACTGCGGATGTAGCTATGCCCCTCAACAAATACCTTGCACATTGTGGTGTGTGTTCGAGAAGAGATGCCGCAGATATCATCCGTAAATCGCTAGTGAAAGTAAATGGTGAAATTGTTATTGAACCAGGTTACAAAGTTCAACCCAAAGATGTTGTTACATACAATAAAAAGAAACTGTCGGTTTCAAAAAACCTCGTGTATGTATTGCTGAATAAGCCCAAAGATTATCTCACCACTACTGATGATCCGCAGGGAAGGAAAACGGTATTACAACTCATTGCAAAAGCCACTGACCAAAGAGTATATCCCATAGGCCGGCTCGACAGAAATACTTCCGGTGTATTGTTGCTGACCAATGACGGAGATTTGACACAGCAACTATCTCACCCGAGTTATAATATCAGTAAGATTTATGAAGCCCGGCTCGACAAACCCCTCACCAAAGCCGACTTTGAGAAGATACTCCAGGGTTTAATCCTTGAAGACGGCGCCGTTAAGGTTGACAGCCTAGCGTACGCTGACAGTAAGGATAAATCGATTATTGGCATTGAAATACACAGTGGCAGGAACCGAATAGTCCGCAGGATTTTTGAACATCTTGGTTATGATGTAAAAGCATTGGACCGTGTGATGTATGCGGGATTGACCAAAAAAAATGTGGAGCGCGGACGATGGAGATATCTCACTGAAAAAGAAGTACGTTTATTGAAGTTTCTGAAAAAAGGCAATAAAAATCTTGGCAAAAAAGAGGCTTGATATTTTACTGGAAGATGAGGACTTCATAGCAGTTGATAAACCATCCGGCTTATTAAGCATTGCTGACCGTGCTCAAAACGAATCTTTAAAATCTTTGCTGGATCAGATGTATGGTACGGTGTATATCGTACATCGACTGGATAAAGATACGAGTGGTGTTATCTTGTTTGCAAAAAATAAGTATGCCCATCAATACCTTTGTCAGCAATTCGAAACCCGGCTGGTAGAAAAATATTATGTAGCAATAGTTTCCGGAAGCCCTGCTGAAGAAGAAGGGCTCATTGAAGCCCCTATTGCAGTACATCCTACACTCAAAGGTGCAATGCAAGTACACCGCAATGGCAAACCCTCTCAAACCGGTTATCGTATTCTCGAAAAAAACGATTATTTTTCTTTAGTTGAATTTCAATTGTTCACCGGAAGGATGCATCAAATCAGGGTACATGCCCGCTATGCGGGTTGCCCGATAGTAGTAGATGAATTGTATGGAGATGCCGCCCCCATATTTCTTTCAAAATATAAACGGAACTACAAACTAAGCCGCGCTGAAGATGCTGAAAGACCAATGATTGACAGATTGGCTTTGCATGCCGCCCGCATTGTATTTACCAACCGCCGTGGGGAAACCGTTACCGTCACCAGCAATACGCCTAAACCATTTTTGGCATTGATGAAGCAATTGAAAAAGTAACGTGTGGGTTAACCGGTGTACACTTCCAGCAATCCGTCGGGTAACTGAACAAATACTTTTTTTTGTTTTCGGTCAATTTTAATCAATGTGCCCTGATGCAGTGGAATCAATACTTCTTTATCCTTGTATGTAAGTGCACACAGCACCTGATGGGGTTGTTCAATCACTTCTGAAATAATACCCAGTGGAGTTTTCTCATGAATCACTTCATACCCCAGCAGTGCAATAGGTGCGTTGGCAGCAACCAGTTTTTGAAAATCGGTTTCGGTGAGCCATACCTCTTTGGGAAATACTTTTTTAGCCCCTTCTCTTGTATGAATATCTTCAAGTTTCACGAGACATTCTTCCTCGTTTCTGGCGGTGGCCTTTTCGATAAACCATGGAATCAGCTGCTGCTGGGTATCCTTAATAAAAAGGGCACGTACATCCTGCAATGATGTTTTTTTACCCAGATGATGTACAAGAATTACTTCACCTTTTAATCCATGCGCAGCAACAATTTTTCCTATTCGAGTGTAAGCAGACATGATGTAAAAATAAGTCCAAAAAAAAGTCCTGCAAGAGATGCAGGACATTAATCTTTTCAGATCAGAAGTAGTTTATTCTTCTGTTTTGGTTTCGTCAGCAGCCGGAGCTTCTGCTTCTACCGCCGGTTCTGCAGGGGCAGCGGGTTCTTCCACTTTCTCTACTTTTTTCACCACAGGCACATTGCGCTTTTCAGCACGAGCCTTTTTGTGTGCACCCTGACGCCTGTTTACACTGGCTTCATGTTCGTTGCTCCACTTGGTGAATTTTTCCATTGCAGTGGCTTCGTCGAATAAACCCAGGCTCACTCCACGGAGTAAGTGTTTCAGGTAAAGTACACCTTTGAAAGAAAGGATACGGCGCACGGTGTCAGTTGGCTGAGCACCTTTCTGTAACCAATCCAATGCTTTCTGCCTGTCTACCTGGATGGTAGCCGGAACAGTCAGTGGGTTGTACGTACCTAATTTTTGGATGAATTTCCCGTCGCGCGGGCTACGTGCATCTGCAATGACGATGAAGTAGAACGGTCTTTTCTTTGAACCGTGTCTCTGCAGTCTCATTTTAACAGCCATAAAAAATAGAAATTTTCTTGGTTGTGAATAAATAGGGTTTCGCCTTAAAAAAGGGGTACGAAGATAGGGGAATTCTTATGAATATCAAACAGATGTTGTTTTTTCAAAGGAATCTATGCATGGAAAGGCTTTGAGCAGGTGGATGTATATATCTGAGTAACTCGTTGTTGAAATGTGTAATTTTACCGCGTTCAACGGATAAACCATTGATTAGAAACCTCCCATCAGCATGTCAAAAGCCATTTTCGTCTATTCCAGGGATCAGCAAAAAGCCTCTCAATATACTGAATTACTGAAACGGATTTGCCCCACCTTGATGCCCGACAATATTCAACCCCCACCTGCCCGGATTGTAGAATCAGGCCATGTGGTATATGCGGTGATAAATCCTGCTTCATCCAATCAGTGTACTGACCAGGCCGTGTGTTTGGGTTTAACCTTTGGAGATACGGAAGAGTGGTTCAAACCCCTGCATGGTTATCCGGATGGTGCGTTTTGTTTATTTCGTGCGGACGACAACCGTGTAGAGATTGTAAGTGATGTGGTTGGCTCAAGAACCATTTGGTATTTTAAAAACGAAGAAGTATTTATAGCTTCCAATTCGCAGAGGGCCATGGTGGCGTTGCTCGGAAATTTCGAATTTAACGATGCGGTTATACCCTGGATTATGGCTTCAGGAACCACCGGGCCGGGATTGTCGTGGGATAAGCGTTTCCGAATGTTAGAAATCAATAGTTCTGTTGTATTGGATATTCATCAATGGGCATTATCCGAAAAAAATAATCCATTAAAATTTGAGCATGAAAACATTTCGGAAGAGGAACAAGAGAAACGATTGGCAGAAACGCTTGAAGAAACCTTCCGCCAGTTTCATTTCGATTTTAATAAATGGGTGTTGCCTTTATCGGGCGGAGTTGACAGTCGTGCGATCTTATACTTTCTTGACAAACTCAATCCGCAATTTAAGAAGTTACGCACCATAACCTGGGGTTTGCCGGATGCAATTCACCGAAAAGGTAATGATGCTTTTATCGCAAAAAAACTAGCTGATCATCTTGGTTTATCGCATGAATACTATCATCTGGAAGCAGATATTCAGCATGTAGATGATATTTTTCGCAGGTTTTTGATTTGCGGTGAAGGCCGTGTGGATGCGATATCCGGGTACACTGACGGATTTGCACTCTGGAAAGATTTATTTGCTCACAATGTGGAGGGGATTATTCGGGGCGAACAAACTTTTGGCGGAAGAATGGTCACCACCGAATCAGATGCACGAATAGCCTCTGGAATTAGTTTGTGTTCAGACTACAGCAATCTCGTACATCCTGAGTGGGATTTACCTGAGCAGGTATTTCCTGCGCATTTGCAACGCCGGCCCAATGAAAGTTTAATTACCTGGAGAGATCGTTTGATTATTGCATATCGTGCACCCATACTAAAAGCAGCGTTGAATGATTTAAAGTTAAATTATGTTGAGGTAGCTACACCATTAATTTCGAAAGGAATTGTGGATCGTATCTTAACCATGACTGATGAGCAGCGCATTTCAAAATCGTTGTTCAAAAAGGTTATCCGAAAGATGAGCTATCCGGTTGAGTTGGCAACAGAAGTGGCGATAGAAACCCCCAATGAAATTTTCAATTCGGCTACTATCATACAGCATTTCAAACAAGGTATTCAGCAAACGCATCCCGAAGCATTCCTGCCTGCACCCTTTGTGAACGCGGTAATGCAAACCATCCAACAACTCGAACGAAAGTTATCGGGAAGTGAGAAAAAGCTTTCTCTCAAAGCGCGGATAAAAAAGATGATTCCATTGCATTTCAAGAAAAAGTTAGTCAAGCTGAAACCCAAACCTGCGGTTCATCCGGCAAGAATGGCTTTCAGAACTTACATCATTTGCAGCATGCATCAGATGCTTTCGCAGGATGCAAAGTTGAAAGATAAAAACTAGAAAATATTAGGAATTACCTTCTTCCCAAACCGGGCATGCGACCCATGGGCATTTTGTTCATGGTTTTCATCATCTGCTTCATCTGATCAAATTGTTTCAGAAAAGCATTTACTTCGGTCAGATCTTTCCCACTGCCTTTAGCAATCCGGTTCTTACGTGCAGGATTAATCAGATCGGGATTACGACGTTCTTCCATGGTCATTGAATTGATCATAGCTTCAATTCCTTTGAATGCATCGTCGTTGATATCAAGGTCTTTAATTTGTTTACCTACTCCGGGAATCATGGCCATGAGGTCTTTGATGTTTCCCATTTTTTTAATTTGCTGTAACTGGGTTTTAAAATCTTCAAAATCAAACTGATTTTTTCTAATTTTCTTTTCCAGTTTAGCGGCTTCGGCGGCGTTGAATTGTTCCTGGGCTTTTTCAACGAGGCTAACAATATCGCCCATGCCGAGGATACGTTGTGCCATCCTTTCCGGATAGAAGATATCCAGGGTTTCCATTTTTTCACCGCTGCTGATGAATTTTATAGGTTTTTGGACGGTGTATTGTATAGACAGTGCGGCACCCCCGCGGGTATCTCCATCCAGTTTTGTTAACACCACGCCGGAGAAATCGAGTCTTTCATTAAAAGCAGCGGCTGTATTCACAGCATCCTGACCGGTCATACTATCAACCACAAATAAAATTTCGGTTGGCTGAACGGCTTGTTTAATATTGGCCACTTCCATCATCATTGCTTCGTCTACGGCTAACCGTCCGGCAGTATCAATGATAACAACGTTTTTATTTTTTGATTTCGCTTCGCGGATGGCATTTTGTGCAATCAGTACCGGGTCTTTGGAATCACGCTCTGTATACACCTCTACGTTAATCTGTCCACCCAACACCTCCAACTGATCCATTGCTGCAGGGCGATATACGTCGGCTGCCACCAGCAGGGGTGATTTTCCTTTCTTAGTTTTCAGATAGTTTGCCAACTTACCACTGAAAGTTGTTTTACCACTACCCTGCAAACCTGCAATCAGGATGACGGCAGGATTTCCAGAGATGTTGAATTCACTCTCTTTTCCTCCCATTAACTGGGTCAGTTCATCCTGAACAATCTTCACCATTAATTGACCGGGGCTCACTGCTGCCAATACTTTTTCACCCAACGCCTTGTCTTTTACTTTATCGGTAAACTCTTTGGCAATTTTGTAGTTCACGTCGGCATCTACCAATGCGCGACGGATATCTTTGAGTGTATTGGCAATATTGAGGTCAGTTATTCTAGCCTGGCCTTTCAGGTTTTTAAACGCTGCGTCTAATCTTTCACTTAAACTTTGAAACATAAAATCAAATAATTTAATCCCGACTTAGGAATGCTCTTATGGCAAACCCGGTTAAATGGAAAATGCAGTTTCGATAAGTTCATCTTGTTCCTGCACATGCACTTTTGCGTATCCGCTGGCTACGGCAGCCCTTGCTTTTCTGCTCACAATATGGAAGTTGATATGTTGCAGGTTCATGCGAAGGAAAGCGGCAGCGCCCATGTTGAGTGGTTCTTCCTGCACCCAATACCAGATGGCTTTATTGTATTTTTCATAAAGAGCATCCAACTGTTGTTGCGGGAGGGGATGAATTTGTTCGAGGCGGATGATGGCCACATCGTTTCGTCCATCTTTTTTTCGCTTATCATCCAAATCAAAATACACCTTACCTGAGCAGAGCAGCACCTTAGTAATTTCATTGGGATTTGCATGCTCATCATCATACACTTCTTTAAAACCACCTTCGGTAATGGCTTCCATTTTAGAGTAAGAATCTGGGTGCCGGAGGTTGGCTTTGGGTGAAAAGTTGATTAGGGGTTTTCTGAATGGCCATGCCAGCTGTCTTCTCAATACATGGAAGAAGTTGGCGGCGGTTGTAACGTTGGTAACAATCATATTTAGCTCCGCCGACTGTTGTAAAAACCTTTCCAATCGTGCGCTGCTGTGTTCCGGGCCTTGTCCTTCGTACCCATGTGGCAGGAGCATCACCATGCCGTTCATGCGTTGCCATTTTTGTTCAGCGGCGGCAATGAATTGGTCGGTTATTGTTTGGGCGCCATTTGCGAAATCTCCGAATTGCGCCTCCCAAATTACCAGGCTGTTGGGGTTGGCCATTGCATAACCGTATTCAAAAGCAAGCACGGCAAATTCACTGAGCAGGGAGTTGTAAATTTTAAACGTTTGTCCTGTTTCCTTTGCCACATTATTCACTCTGTAATAAGGCTCATTGGAATTTTCGTCGTACAGCACTGCATGACGATGGGAGAAGGTACCGCGTTTAACGTCTTGCCCGCTCATGCGTACATTTTTGTTTTCTGCGAGTAAACTTCCGTAAGCGAGCAATTCACCGGTAGCCCAGTCAATTTTTCCGTCGGCGTTCAGGAGTTTAATTTTATCCTGAAGCAGTTTATCTACTTTGCGCAAGGGTTTGAAACCTTCCGGAATTTCCATCAGTGCATTGAAATACTTCATCAGGTTTTCTTTGGAAATGGCTGTAACCGGAGAGGAAACAAAATCTTCCGGTGTAGCTTTACGTAAACTTTGCCACCATTTTTCCGGTTGCTGATACGTATAGGGTAGTCGCTTTTGTTTTACTTCGTCTAACCGTTCCTGTAATCCCTGTACGAAATCCTTTTCCATTTCACGTGCCAGTTCGCGTGCATCGGGTTCACCGTTTTCCATCAGGAAGTGGGTGTACATTTCGCGGGGGTTGGGATGCTTATCAATCAGTCCGTACATCTGAGGTTGGGTGAACTTTGGTTCATCGCCTTCATTGTGTCCGTGTCGGCGATAGCACACCATATCGATGAATATATCAGATTTGAATTTGTTTCGGAAAGCGGTGGCAATCTGGGCCACTTTTACTACGGCCTCTGCGTCATCACCATTTACGTGGAACACGGGTGCTTCCACCATAGCGGCCAGGGACGTACAATACGTTGCGCTTCGGGCATCATCTAAATCGGTGGTGAATCCAATTTGGTTGTTGATTACGTAGTGTATGGTGCCACCTACATGATAACCTTTCAGTTGGCTCATCTGCAATCCTTCGTACACAACGCCTTGTCCGGCAACTGACGCATCTCCGTGAATGATAATAGGGAGCACTTTGCTGTATTGCTGATCATACAGTAAATCGGCTTTACTGCGTGCAAAGCCCCAAACCACGGGAGCGACAGCTTCAAGGTGAGACGGATTGGGGGTTAACTTGAGGTTCATTTTATTCCCATTGAGGGTTTCAATTTCGCTGCTGAAGCCCAGGTGATATTTTACATCGCCGGAGCCCATGGTTGAGTCGGCAGGAGAATCACCTTCAAATTCTTTAAAAATTTGTTCATAGGTTTTTCCCATGATGTTGGCAAGAACGTTCAGTCGCCCGCGGTGAGCCATGCCAATAACAATTTCCTGTACCTCCTGTTCGGCGGCAGTTTGTATGATGGCATCGAGTGCAGTAATTGTATTTTCTCCACCTTCGAGGCTGAATCTTTTCTGGCCTACATATTTGGTATGCAGAAACTTTTCGAACATGACCCCCTGATTCAGTTTTTGCAGGATGCGTTTTTTTTGTTCAACGGGTACAGGTTGATGAAATGTATTTTCAATGGCGTGGGTTAGGAAATCAAGTTTTTCTTTATCTCGTATATACATGAACTCAATGCCTACGTGTCCGCAATACGTTTTTTGAAGAAATTGCAACACGTTACGCAAAGAGGTTTTTCCCAATCCAACGAAATTTCCTGCTTCAAATTCAGTATCGAGATCGGATTCAGACAAATTAAAATCTGCCAGACTAAGTCGCGCCTGATGGTCTTTTCTTTTTTTCAGCGGGTTGATTTCTGCCAACAAGTGGCCTTTGTATTTATACCCGAGAATCAGGTTGTACACCGCAAATTCTTTCACCAGATTACCGGTTCCCGCGGGAGTTCCATTTTTTGAAACGGGTGTAGTGCCTGCACTTACGGCGAAATCGAATCCCTGAAAGAATTTTTTCAGTTCAGGATCCACTGATTCCGGATTTTCAACAAAATCTTTATAGAGGTTTTCGATGTAAGAGGGATGAGCACTGGTAATAAACTGAAAATCCTTCATGATTTCGATATGGTTTAATGGGATAGAGCGTTCAATTTGTGTGCAAATATCGGCCTTTATCTATTATAAAACGAACCTCTTTGAACGTATTCAATGCTTAGGTTTGGATTTAACGAAATACTCAAGTTTTG
>JAHBTM010000031.1 GCA_019638635.1 Ferruginibacter sp.
GATGGTTTGGTTATACAGATTGAGGTTGGTATTGATATCCCACCACTTGGTGAGTTTATTTCTTGAAGTAATTTCAAGCCCAATCTGATAACTCTGATTGGCATTGGCAAACGTTGTGTAAACGACACTGTCTGTACTGCCGGGGTTCAATCCCACATCTTTGTATTGGTACCGTGTGATGAGGTTATTCGTGTTTTTTCCATACAGGTTCAAGAATAAATTCTGGCTTTTGTTAAACTGTATAGAGTAGCCTAACTCCACCGTGTTGGTGAATTCAGGAATCAGGTCAGGATTACCCAAACTTAAGTTTAATGAATCCGTATAATCAACAAACGGAATCAACTGGAAGAAGTTCGGACGATTAATTTTTCTGGAATAATTCAGTTGCACATCCTGTTTGTTATTCACCTTGTAACTCAGGTACAGGCTGGGGAAGAGGCTGAGCGGGTATTCGTTACCGAAACGCTGGTTTCTTGATTTAAAATCGCCGGTGTATTCTGAACTCTCCAAACGCAACCCGGCCTGATAAGAGAACTTATCAATTTTTTGCGAGAATGTAGTGTACGCAGCATACACCCTATCGGTGAAAGAATATTTTGCACTCAACGCGGGAATCAGCAAAAAGTCGCCGTTAGCCAGTAACAGGAAGTTATCATTCTGACTATTGAATTTGTTGTTGGCCATACGGATACCGGCTTCCAGTTTGGTGTTTTTTGAAAGTGGATCTACGTAATCACTTTGAAATACAATGAATCTGGAATTGCCTTGTGAAACAAACCGCTGGTTAATTTCCGGGCCTTTGGGATTGTTGTTGATATCAAAATAAGCAGTGGAAAAGTCAGCCGTATTTTTATTATTCATATAACGGTAATTGATATCCGCAGTGAGTTCTTTTCCTGATTTTGCAAAGTTGTGTTTGTAATTCAAGCTGGCTCCGCTGTTCCCACCACGGCCTCTGGATTGTGTAGAACGATAGCCGGTTTCTTCATCTAATAATATAGCATTATCAAAACGGTTTCTGTAGATGCTCAGGTAGTCATCGTTTTCCATTCTTCTGCGGGAAAGGTTTCCGCTAATGGAAAGGGTATTCCGGTTGTCGATGAAATAATCTATTCCCGCACGTCCAAATCCAAACACGCCTTCAAAGCCCGGTTCACCGGTTTGCAGTAAATTGGATATGGAATCAGGAGCGAGGTAATCTAATCGCTCGGTTCGTGAAGTTCCGATGGACTTGGGGGCAAATAAACCGATACCTGTGAAGAAGTTTACTTTTCCTTGTCGTACGTTGATGTCACCTCCAGCACCGGGCCTTAAGCGGGAGTCGATGCTGGCCCTCACTCCACCATTATAACCTACTCGTCTGTTTTTCTTTAATACAATATTCAGGATTCCGGCACCACCACCACTGGCATCGTACTTGGCAGAAGGGTTGGTGATGAGCTCTACTGTGGCTATCTGGTCGGCAGGAATCTGGTCCAGCGTAAGGGTTGTAGGGCGGCCATCCACAAATATTTGAGGCGATGCATTGCGCATGGTAACATTGCCATCAATATCCACATTCAAAGTAGGTACATTGCGCATGATGTCTACGGCGGTTCCACCCGTCGCACTCAGGTCCTTATCTACATTATACACTTTACGGTCTAAACCCATTTCAAGCAGGGGTTTAGTCGACGTTACTACAACGGCTTCGAGGGATTGTGCATCCGTTTTTAATTTAAGGTTACCTAGGTCTTTCACTACGCCACTCATCATGCTGCTGTAATCGCCGGAGCGGGCTGCATTCATGTTGATGTCGAAGTTTACTTTCATCTCCATTGTTTTGTAACCAATGGCAGAAATATTCATTTTGTAGCTCCCCATCACAGGCAACTGATCTATCAGGAATTCTCCTTTTTTATCGGTAAGCCTGAAGCCCACCACCATATCGCGTCTTTTTTTGGTAACGGTATCCATTTTGTTCTGAATCAGCTGTACGGTAGCGCCTTCAATAGGTTTGGAAGTTGAGTCATCCAGTATTTTTCCATAGAACTGCCCCACATTCATTTGCTGTCCACCCACGCCAGGTCGGCCGGGAATCTGAGCCATAGCTTCCGGTAGAATAAAGAGGATTGCAAGAAAAAACAGGGTTAATTTTGCCAATTTCATAGTACGCTTTTAAGTCACGCAAAAGTCATTTTATTTTGTGAATAGTAGAGATGTTTCTGGATGAATGGTAGCCGGTTTTCATTAAAATGTTGTTAAATCAGCCCGATGAAATCGTTGTATAATTTTTTTTGTAATCGATTGGTTTTCTCTATTTTTGCAGCCCGATCATGGTAGCCATAGCTCAGCTGGTTAGAGTATCAGATTGTGATTCTGAGGGTCGTGGGTTCGAGCCCCATTGGCTACCCTAAATAAGCAGGTTGTTTCAAATTGAAATACCTGCTTTTTTTATGCCTTTTCTACTACCGCAGGCAGTTGGGTTGATTCTATGTCTGATTTATTTATCTACCACTCATCTGTACATACGTACGCTAATCAAACAATCGTTAATATTGAGGAAAGCCAAAAAGCATTGCTTAAATTTACGCTATGCAAAAAATTGCTGACTTTATTATGAACAGAAAAATCCTACCATTTTTTATTGCACTCACATTGTTCGGAACTTTCATTGTATTGCAGAGTAAAGGCAATGCCGATAAGGAAGATCCCATAAAGCAAAAACATGCCCGTATCCTGCGCAATGTGGGTATTTTACTGAAAGAGGGTCATTTTAGCCCGTTACCCATCAATGATGCTTTTTCGATTTCTGTATTAAAGAAATTTACGGAAGAGTTGGATACAGACAAAAACATGTTTTTTCAGTCTGATATTGACCAGTTTCAAAAATATGCTACTGTAATTGATGATGAGATTTTGGGTAAACCCATTGAATCTTTCTATGAAATTACAGATGTATATAAGAAGCGCATGGATGAAGTACTGGAGATTTATACAAAAATCCTGAATCAACCTTTTGATTTTACAACCCATGAAAAGGTAGATATGGATCCGAAGAAAATCAATTATCCCAAAACTGAAGCCGAACGAACCGACAACTGGAGAAAACGTTTGAAATACCTGACGCTTGCCAAATTTGTGGAGCTTCAGGATGAGCGTGAAAAAAACAAGGGCAAGGAAGATTTTGTGGTGAAGCATGATAGCACATTGGAGCGCGAAGCACGTCAGGCGATTCATAAACAATTAGACCGTTTTTTCAATACCAAAAAGAATCGTGAAACAACGGATGAGTTGTTTTCCTCTTTTGTAAATTCTATAGCAGGTTTAATGGATCCCCACACCAATTATTATCCTCCGGTTGATTTACGTTCCTTTAATGAAGGAATGAGTGGTCGGTTCTATGGTATAGGTGCCCAATTGAAAGAAGATGATGGTAAAATTAAAATTGCCAGTCTGGTTACAGCAGGCCCTGCATGGAAAAATGGTGAATTGAAGGAGAATGATGAGATACTAAAAGTAGGACAAGGCGATGCAGAACCGGTAGATGTAACCGGGTTTGCCGTGTCGGATGCGGTGAAACTGATTCGTGGTTCGCAAAAAGGTTCTGAAGTGCGTTTAACGGTGCGTAAACCTGATGGCACTATACAGGTTGTTAAGATTATTCGGGATGAGGTAAAACTGGAAGATACTTTTGTGAAGTCTGCCATCATTGAAGGTGAAAACAGGATTGGATATATTTATTTGCCGGAATTCTATGCTGATTTTGAACGTCCCGACGGTGCGCGTTGTGCAGTAGATGTGGCACGTGAACTGGAAAAACTCAAAGCAGAAAATGTGGAAGGAATCATTATGGATTTACGCGGAAACGGAGGCGGTTCATTGTATGATGTAGTGCAAATGGTAGGATTATTTATTCCGGATGGGCCGGTAGTGCAGGTGAAAGGAAGAGACGAAAAATCAAGTATTCTGCGCGATCGTGATAGAAACGTACAGTATTCAGGTCCGTTGGCTGTTTTGGTTGATGAAACAAGTGCCTCCGCATCAGAAATTTTTGCCGCTGCCATTCAGGATTACAAAAGGGGAGTGGTGATCGGTTCTACTTCCACATTTGGCAAAGGAACAGTTCAGCGTAATATTCCATTATCTCCTCAACGGAACAACACACTGTTTGGTTCAACAGAAAATGAAGATTTGGGTAGCTTGAAATTAACCTTGCAGAAGTTTTACAGAATCAATGGAGGTGCTACTCAGTTAAAAGGAGTTGAACCCGATATTATTCTACCCGATCGCTTAGAGTATTTGAAGTTCAGGGAAAAAGACATTACCCAATCATTGAAATGGGATGAGATTGAACAACTCTCGTATGCACCATGGACGTCAGATTTCTCCATCGAACCCATTGCAAAAAATTTCAACAGTACGGTCAGTGCACATCCCGTTTTTTCAAAGATTAAAGAAAATGTGCAATGGTTGGAGAAAAATAATAACAGAAGTTATTCTTTAAACATTAACCAGTATAAGCAAGATCAAAAGGCATTGAAAAATGTATACAAAAACCTGGATTCACTGTATAAATTACAAACACCGTTGGTTGTAAAAAACCTGAAATCAGATGTCGAAACCATTGAAGCGGCCATAGATAAGAAAGAGAAAAATGATATCTGGTTAAAACGTGTAATGGAAGATATATTTATTGATCAGTCAGTGAAAGTAGTGAACACGATGATTGATCAGATCAATACCGCGCGTATTGAGAGAGTAGAAAGAAAGTAATCTTTTGAAATTTTTTACAGAGCCGGGACACACGTTCCGGCTTTTTTTTAAACAAATGCAGGATGCTATTGATATGTTTAAAAGTTAGATAAGCATACACATGACTTTAATAAAGATGTGTTTGTATATGAAATGGAGGATTAGCTTTGCGGATTATTAAAGATGAAATTATTGAAAGATTATGCAATACAACGAATACAAAGATTTGTTTGAGGAAATTATGAACAACCCCAACCCGCCCGCGCCGTATAATGATGCGATGTATTTTGAATATACCAAACTGAATAAAAGCAGGATGAACCGTTGGGATAAACAAATGGAACTGAAGGATTCACTGGTACATCAGCTAAAACAAATCGATACAACCCAACATTGGATTATAATTACTGAACCCTGGTGTGGCGATGCCGCACATATTGTTCCTTTTTTGGTACGCATGGCTTCTGTGAATCTTAAAATAACATATGATTTATTGCTAAGGGATACCCCTCCATTCCTGATTGACCAATACCTCACCAACGGGACAAAAAGTATTCCCAAACTCATTGTACGAAATGCGGAAGGAACGGATTTATTTTCCTGGGGCCCGCGCCCTGCAGGTGCGCAACAGTTAATGACAGACATGAAAAAAGCCCAGGCCGATTTTGAGTCAACTAAAGTAGCATTGCAGAATTGGTACAATGCAAATAAGGGGAAAGAAATCTGTGCTGAGATTGCTGAATTATTGAAGTAACCAAAATGATACGAAATCATTTTTTAGAACACCCGATTCATATGCTTATCTCAAAGTGCTTTATGCTAAGAAAGAAAAAAGCCACCGTAAGGTGGCTTTTAATTTAGGTATCTCGTCAATTATCCTTTTTTAGACTTCTTCACTTTTGATTTAGGAAGTTTCATTTTTGTTTTCGACATCTCCTCAGCCATAACCATCGCTTTGTAAGCATTCACATACCCGCCGGTGCGTGAAAGATCCTTCAAGTCAACCAGATCATCTGTACCGGGCTTTTTCACTTTTTCAGTGGCCGGAGTAACCGATTGTTCAATGATGTATTTAACTTGTTGTGGGGTAAACTGTGGGAAGTGTTCAAGTATTAAAGCGGCAATTCCTGCAACAACCGGACCCGCCATACTGGTTCCGCTGGCATTACCATAGGTGTTGCCACCCGGAATGGTAGAGTAGATGCCAACACCCGGTGCAAATACATCCACTTCTTCTTTTCCAAAATTGCTGAAACGTGCGGTATGACCACCATTCTTGGCATCTCCACTGGCGCCTACTGTAATTACATTCGTTGCACGGCCACCGTTTACGTACACCGGATTTGGATAATTGTGCGCAGAATCAATATTCTTAGCATCGTTTCCGGCAGCATGAATCAAGAGTACACCTTTTTTCTCTGCATAACGGAAGGCATCATCTACCCAATGCTTTTCAGGTGAAAAGTCTTTACCAAAACTCATATTAACAACTTTAGCACCGTTATCTACTGCATAGCGAATTGCCAGTGCAATATCCTTATCGTGTTCGTCGCCATCGGGCACAGCACGTAGGGTCATGATTTCAACATTACCTGCTATACCATCCATGCCGAGTTCATTGTTTCTGGCTGCACCAATGATACCGGAAACGTGCGTACCGTGGAATGAAGTTTCAGCCATGATATCGTTGTTACCATATCCAATGTCGTTGATATTGGCAGGATCATCGCCAACCACTTCTTTACGATATTCTTTTGGTGGTTTACCGGCAGATTCAATCTTGCGGATTTCACTTTCAAACTGACCAAGGATATCTGTGTTTTTAATATCCATCCCGTCGTTCATTTTGGCAATGTTTACCAGCATCATACTGGTGGTACTTGCCAACGGGTTATCAGAAGTATACCCTTCCAGGTCTTTTGCTGAATATTCATCTTTGCCAAGGTCTTTACGGATGACTGAATCACCTTCTTTTAATTTGGGTAACATGGCTTGTAAGAATGCCGTTTCTTCCGGATCTGCATCGCCCATGATTTTTTGTTCCGCCCTGATGAAGGTTTCGTATTCTGTTTTTTCACTTTTTGAAAGTTTGGAAACATCTACATTTTTACCTTCCCATTTGCCTTTCAGTTTGTGGTATACGCGGGCCGCTTCGTAACTATCTTCTTTTACGTTACGGCCATCTTTTCCGCCGAGAAAGTTCCAGCCATGGATATCATCTACATAGCCGTTTTTATCATCATCGATTCCGTTACCGGGGATTTCTTTTTTGTTTACCCACATTACCGGTTTAAGGTCTTCGTGCAGGGTATCAATACCACTGTCAATAACAGCCACAATCACCTTATTGCTTTTCAGGTTTTTGCTTTTGATGAAATCGTATGCCTGTTGCAGGCTGATACCATTGTATCCTGATGTTGAGTGATCTTGCAGATGCCAGTCTTTCGGCATGGCTTCTTTTACTGCGGTTTGGGCAAATGAGGCAGTACCCCAGAGCAAACCGGCAATCAACAATTTTGAAAATTTGTTCATTTTTAAAAAATTTGATACGAATGTAGAATATCCTTTGGGCTTTTAGGATACCGTTCATCCGTTATTAAGAATCTTTTAGAGGTTAAATTTAATTCCCTGTGCCAGCGGAAGTTTATCGGTAAAGTTAATGGTATTGGTTTGACGGCGCATATAAACTTTCCAAGCATCGCTACCGCTTTCCCTGCCACCCCCGGTTTCTTTTTCACCGCCAAAGGCACCGCCAATTTCAGCACCTGAGGTGCCAATATTCACGTTGGCAATACCACAATCGCTGCCGGCATGGGAAAGGAACTTTTCTGATTCCCGCAGGTTATTGGTGATGATGGCTGATGATAAGCCCTGAGGTACATCATTTTGCATACGGATGGCTTCGTCAATCGTTTTATATTTCATGATGTACAGGATAGGAGCAAAGGTTTCGTGCTGTACAATCTGATAATGATTTTTCACCTCGGCAATACAAGGCTTTACATAGCAACCACTTTCATATCCTTTTCCTTTCAGCACACCGCCTTCCACAATGAACTGACCGCCTTCCGCTTTGCATTTTTCTATAGCATCGAGGTACATGCGCACTGCGTCTTTGTCAATTAACGGACCTACATGGTTTTTTTCATTCATGGGAGAACCGATTTTTAATTGCGCGTAGGCATTCACCAACATACCCTTGAATTTGTTGTACACTTTTTCATGGATGATAAGCCTGCGGGTAGTAGTACATCTTTGTCCTGCCGTACCTACTGCTCCAAATACAGCAGCGGTGATGGCGATTCCTAAATCCGCATCCTGAGAAACGATTACAGCGTTGTTACCGCCGAGCTCGAGCAGGCTTCTACCCAATCTCTCTGCCACCGAAGCAGCCACGGCTTTACCCATGCGCGTACTTCCGGTTGCTGATACCAGCGGCATGCGGGCATCTTTACTCATCCATTCACCCACTTCACGGCCTCCGGTGATGATGCAACTAACGCCTTCGGGTACACTATTTTTTTTGAAAACCTGTTGAACGATATGTTGACAAGCCACTGCACACAATGGTGTTTTTTCGCTGGCTTTCCAAACGCACACATCACCGCATACCCATGCGAGCATAGAGTTCCAACTCCATACTGCTACAGGGAAGTTGAATGCTGAAATCACACCCACAATACCGAGGGGATGGTATTGTTCGTACATGCGGTGTCCGGGGCGTTCACTGTGCATGGTGAGTCCGTGTAACTGGCGGGAAAGGCCAACCGCAAAATCGCAGATATCAATCATTTCCTGTACTTCTCCCAGTCCTTCCTGTAAACTTTTACCCATTTCATAGCTTACCAACTGACCCAGTGCGGCTTTATTTACTCTGAGGGCTTCACC
Source organism: Ferruginibacter sp. (assembly GCA_019638635.1). GTDB lineage: Bacteria > Bacteroidota > Bacteroidia > Chitinophagales > Chitinophagaceae > Ferruginibacter. The sequence continues at coordinate 8,623 of JAHBTM010000031.1, forward strand.
GATCTGACGAACAATTTCACCGCGTTTAGGTGCGGGCCAGTTTCTCCATTCCAGAAAAGCTTCCTGAGCTTTCTCCATTACTTTATCATAAGAGGCTTTGTCGGTTGCCGTGATACGGCCAATTTCTTTTCCGTCGGCCGGTGAATACGATACAATCGTTTCTCCCTTCGATTTAATCCAGATGTTTCCGGTAGAGGTGCCGGCATTGGTTTTTAAAATGTGTAATTGCTTTAAAAATGCAGTCATGATACCATTAATTTTAAGTGCTGCAAGGTACGTTTTTAAACGCGTACAGAAATTCGTCGCTCGTTAAATATTTGGGGTATGCAGGTAGATGTCATTCTTCTCAATAGGTTGAGAAATGAATAGAGCCGAGGTGCAAAACAGGTGGAATTGAAAATGCAGGTATGAAATGTTATCTTATGTAAAGGGTGGGTGGGAAAGTCATCAACAGAAGCATGCCCCCATCCCTTATCCTCCCCGGGGAGCACCATACCCTCAAACCCCAACCTAAAGTTCGGAAAAATATTCAACGCATACCATTCCCCCCAATGGTTAATAAAAGGGTAGGTGTAGTGATTCCTGTTCTGAGCGTCAATTACCCATACGACCATTCATGATACCCCTATATCGGGCGAACCATGTTTCAAACATTTATTGGAATATAAATGCTATCCGGAAACAAGTTGAGAAATCAATGGATGAAATGATTCCGTTCAAATGTTCGTTGAAAAGGTATTTATTTTCTTTTTCCGGTAAAGTGTTTACTGATACCCGTAGTTATCCATCTGCCCGGCATATCGGCGCCCAGCAAATCAGCATACCGTTCATCACCCGCGTTGAGGATATTTACAAACAAATTGAAAGCTTTCAATGAATAAGAGGCTCTCAGGTTAAGATTGAAATATTCAGGAGTAATGGTTGCTTCAATAGCATTTGCCTCACGCCGATTTCTTTTTTTGTATATACCGGTTGCGGATAACATCCATTTTTTATACTGCAGGGTGATTGACTGCTGGTGCAGTTGTTTGGCATGTGATAAGATATAGTATGATGGTGTAGGTGCGTTTGATTTGGAAGATATCCATCCTGAAGAAAATTGAAGGTGCATCCACCAGTGTGTGTTGAGTTGTTTTTGCCAATTGAAGTTGAGTTCAATGCCACGGGTTTCAATCGATTCAATGTTTCTGGCAAGTGCATATGTGCTGCCCGGTACCAGATTGTCTTTGCGGGGCATTTGATCGTAGGGTGTGGTTACCCAATCAATCACGTTGTTTTGAGAACGGATGAAATACGTGGCGCCCATCACCATGTTTCGGTGCTGCCATTCGATGCTCCCTTCATAGCTCCATGACCGTTCTGCTTCAAGAAACGGATTGCCGATACTGCCACTGCTGACTACGGGTTTATTATAATTGTTGTACCGTTCTGTGAAATCAGCGGCACGGATGGCTCTGCCCGCAAAGGCTTTTAAAACAAAGGGTTTAAGGCGATAGTTGATGCTTAACTGTGGCAACCATTCGGTGCCGAAGCTTTCATCGTGCACCATTCTAACACCGGGGTGTACACGAAGGTTTCCCGTATGCCAGAACAAGGAGGCAAATACATCTCCCCGATGGGTTTGGTGGTTCCCGCGGTCGTTGCTGCGGATGCCCCGAAGTTCGGAATGCACACCGTAAGTGAGCCGGAGGGTTGGATGGATTGAGCGGTGTTGCAACGCCTGAAAAATCCAGGCATTGCTTTGATTGTCGTTGGTTACCGATTGCGGATTGAATGTGTAAAGATCGCGGGTGTTTTTATAGGTGAGGTTTACCTGTGTTTCAGTGTTGCGCTTTTTGAGGCTCCATTGCAAATGATTCCACCAAGTATGTACATTTTCACGGGCCGTATCACTCAAAAAAGTTGTGTAAAAATTTTGAGCACCGAAATCTCTGTAATCATACACACTCATGAAGTTGAGGGTGCCGGCTTTTGCAAGGGGAATCTGCACGGCTGCTGATGCGGCATGCCGATGCACATATCCGGTATTGCCACTGCGTAGTGTTTCTCCACGGGTATTGTCCGTAGAAGCGCCGAGGGTGTATTGCACTCCTTTTCGGATTAACCGGTATCCGGCTTCAGCGGCAAAAAACTGATGATCTCCACCCGACAGGTATGCATAACCGTTAGATCGTGTGGAAGTATCTGCCGGCTGAAATGCCTTCGTGATGATATGGATAACACCACCAACAGCTTCTGAACCATACATGGCAGCGGCAGGCCCCTTGAGGATTTCAATGCGTTCAATTTGCCAGCGTGGTACAGGAAAGTTGGCCGAGAAATGTCCGGTTACAGGATCGTTTATGCGCACTCCATCTATCAATACCAATACCTGTTGAAAGGTGCCCCCGCGAATGATGACATTATTCACAGCACCCGCCGGTCCGCGTTGTTGTAACTCCACTAATCCGCTCACCCGAAGTACGTCTTCTATAGTATTACCGGGCATCGCCGCAATTTGAGCGGCACTCAGCGTAATGATTTGTCTGCCGTTTTCGGATGCTTTCACCGGCCAGCGGGCAGACGTGACCGTGAGTGGGTCAAGATTGGTGACGGGTTGTGCATTTGCTATCCCATCTGTTAATAATAGTAGTAAAAGTGCAACGAATAATTTTTGGGGAAACATACAAGGGTATAGTGTAATGAAATGGATGTTATCAGTATTGTTCTTTTTCGTTTGGAAAATCGTTTGATTTCACATCACGAATGTATTGTTGCACAGCGCCGGTAATTTGTTCGTGCAGATTGAGGTACTGACGCAGAAAACGTGGTTTGAATTCTACGTTAATACCCAGCATATCATGCATCACCAGCACTTGACCGTCGCAGTGTGGACCAGCCCCAATTCCAATGGTGGGGATTTGTAAACTTTCACTGACCATTTTAGCCAGGGAAGCAGGGATTTTTTCAAGAACGAGTGCGAAGCAACCCGCTTCCTGCAAGATGAGTGCATCCCGCTTTAATTTTTCAGCTTCAGCTTCTTCTTTGGCACGTACGGTGTATGTGCCGAATTTATAAATGCTTTGTGGGGTGAGGCCAAGGTGCCCCATCACCGGAATACCGGTGCTTACTATTCTTTTCACCGATTCCACTACCTCTTCACCTCCTTCGAGTTTAATCGAATGACCTCCCGTTTCTTTCATGATGCGTATGGCTGACCCCAAAGCTTCTTTGGAGTTGCCTTGATAAGACCCAAATGGCATATCCACCACTACAAGAGACCGGTTTACTCCCCGTACCACAGAGGATGCATGGTAAATCATCTGATCAAGGGTGATGGGGAGTGTGGTTTCGTGCCCGGCCATCACATTACTGGCACTGTCGCCCACTAGAATCACATCGATACCGGCTGCATCAAAAATTTGTGCAAAGGAAAAATCGTATGCGGTAATCATGGAGATTTTTTCACCCGCAGCCTTCATCTTTTGAAGCGTATTGGTGGTGATTTTTTTTACATCTTTATGAATGGACATGATGAGGATCGTTTAGGTTGGATAATATGATGTGGTTCAGGCTTGTTTTTCTTTTGACGATTCCAAACTAGCCCAGAGGTGCTGGATGAGTCCGTCAGACAAACCGATTTTTGGTACATAAATTTCTTCTGCACCGGCCCAACGCATCACGTTAATATAAATGGACAAGGCAGGTACAATAACATCGGCACGATCGGCCTTTAGATTGTATCGGCTGATGCGCTCTTCGATGGATACATTTTCCAGTTCACGGTAATACTCTCTCAGCAAATCAATGGTAAGGGGTTTACCTTCTTTCTTTTTACTAAGTGAGAATATTTTATTGATGTTTCCTCCGCTGCCAATGGCAATTACGTGCTGCTGGAATTTGGTAATTTCTTTGATATGGTCTTTCATTTCATCCCAGGCACTGTCTGAAATGCTGCGTTGCAATAAACGGATGGTACCGATGTTGAACGATCTTTTAGAAAACAGGCGGCCATTATTAAAGAATGAAAGTTCGGTACTGCCTCCTCCTACATCTATGTAGAGATAGCCTTTTTCAGTGGTCATGTTTTCGGCTACATGGTTTTCATAAATGAGATTGGCCTCCATATCACCACTAATCACTTCAATGAGGATGCCGGTATGTGCATGAATACTTTGGATAATTTCAGGAGCATTCACCGCATCGCGCATGGCGCTGGTAGCACAGGCTTTGTAGGCCTGAACACGGTATGTTTTCATGAGATGGTGAAATGCCATCATGGTATCATGCATCATCGTTGCTTTTACCGGTGGAATTCGTTTATGTTCGAACACATCAAACCCCAGGCGAAGCGGGATTCGAAAAAGATTGAGCTTGTTGAATTGCGTTTTTTTACCGGGGGTGTGCACTACTTCAGTGATGAGAAGTCGCGCAGCATTACTGCCTATATCAATAGCTGCAAGAATCAAGATGTTGCGTTTTAGTTGCTGGACAAAAATACCCGTTTTTATATATGATATGGCTAAAGGAAATGAAAGTTTGAAATTTTAATACAATCCTTCGAGGCAAATAATGAATGAATTAAACTTGTAAAGGTGTATAGATGGGAAACGGGAATGGTGCATTCATGTTGTATCAGGCGATTGAATAGAAATTCTGTAAGCAAAGCTGGGAGCGTATGTATGATAGAGGCTTTACCCTTTCATTTCATCAACCCAATAGCAACCGGAAAGACGATTTTCCTATAGAAAAGAAGTTGTAAAAATGAAATACGCACAAAAATCCTTTTTATTCAGTAGTGATGATACGATTATTTTTTTTGTTGATATAGGGCAGGAGTATAATGGCAAGTACGCCGGAAACAATCACAATGCCTGTGTTTACACCCCACAACAGCCAACCAAATGCTTTTCCCTGTGTTTCCGGTATGAGGTAGATAGCCAGTGTTTGCATCACAAAAATGGGGAAGGACCCGATTCCGCCCGGGGTAGCAATCATAGCAAGGGTGGCGAGTGTGAGCACAGAACAGGCGGCGGGCATACCAAGGTGCGAAGTGCTTTGCATGGCATTAAACCCTACATAAACCTGAAGCAGATACATGGCCCAGATAAATAGGGTATGAGCTACAAATGCTTTTTGCTGTTTGAGCTGGGCAATGGCTGCAAAACCCTGGAGAATCCCCTTTATAAATCCTTTTACTTTTTGTACGAAACGGTTTCCCGGAAAGCGAAGCAGTATGAGGCGAATGAACAACAGCAGTGCAGCAGCGGTTAATAAAAAAAGGAGCGCATTCAGCCACGAAAAAGAAGCGTTCCCTCCTGCAATGGCCGAGATTTTATCATTGAAATATGCACCGACTGTATCGAGTTGAATCAATACTGTGATGCCAATGAACAGCAGAAAACATACAAAATCGAAAGTGCGTTCTAAAATGATAGATCCAAAGAGTTTATCCACCTTCAACTTTTCGTACCGGGCGAGGAATGTGCATTTCATTAGTTCGCCCAAGCGTGGTACAGCGGCATTGGCCAGATATCCAATCATGGTTACGGCGAAAACATTTTTGAGTTTAGGGAAGTAGTGTAAGGGTTCCAATAAAATTTTCCATCGCATGGCTCTACTGAGGTGACTGAGCAAGCTCATTATAACCACGGGGATCACCATACGGTAATCCACATTTTTCAAGGAGCGAATAAAATCTTCTTTTTCGGCAGGTTGCATGGATTTCAGTTGCCACCATACTAAAAACACCCCAATGCCGAGGAAAAGGATATACTGAAGAAGTTGGAGTATTTTTCTGTTCATGTCAGGAAGGCTTTCCCTCAATTTCGATGTTATCTATTAACCGGATATTATCTAAATAGGCAGCCACCAGTATAACGGCATTTTCACCATTCCATTGCTGTAGGGGTTCTAAGTTGAATGCGTTCGCCAATTGGAGATAATCTACCTTAAATCCGCTCTCTTCTAAATTTCTTATCTCATTGATTATTATTGTATTTACATCCTTTGTGTGAAGTTTATTTTTAACTGATAATAATGCCTTGTATATTAGAGGAGCGCGTTGTCGTTGGTCGGTAGTTAGGCGCCGGTTCCGGCTGCTCATGGCCAGTCCGTCCGTTTCCCTCAACGTATCCACCAAGGTGAGGCGTGTGGGATAATTTTTCAGTTCCACCATTTTTTCGATCACCTTGCATTGTTGAAAATCTTTTCTGCCGAGGAGCATTTCATCGGGTTGAACGATTTGCAGGAGGCGGTCTACTACCTGGCAAACTCCCTGAAAATGTCCGGGACGGTAGGCTCCTTCCAAAACAGTTTCAAGGTAACCTAATGGATATATGGGGGCTTTGAAATCAGGGGGGTATATTTCATCAACCGAAGGAAGGAAAACGGCATCACAACCGGCGTCTTCTAAATGGTTGAGGTCATCTTCTACGGAAATAGGATATAGCTTAAAATCCTGCGCGTTGTTGAACTGAGTGGGATTTACGAAAATACTGGTAATCACGAACGGGTTATGCAATTTTGCCTCCTGAACAAGGGCAATATGGCCGTCGTGGAGGGCTCCCATGGTAGGCACAAAACCAATGGATATGTGCCGTTTACGCAACTTAAGCCATTCATTATGAAGCGCTTCAGCCGTTTTGAATATTTTCATATATCACCGTTAAAAATAGGCTGCAATTGGGTTTGAGCGGGGCAATTGAGTAAATTTTCGTAACTTTGCAAACCGATAAAAATTATTTCAGCCACCCTAACCAATTGAGTAATGTCAACAAAGAAAAGAATTTTATTTATTGCTAACGAAATGTCTCCCTACCTGGAGTTGACAGAATATGCGGAAGTGGTGAATAAGTTAGCGGTTATGTCGAACGATAACAATATGGAAGTGCGTTGTATTATGCCCAAGTTTGGGGTAATCAATGAGCGCCGCCATCGTTTGCATGAAGTGGTGCGCTTGTCGGGCATCAACGTAACCATCGATAATGATGATTATCCGCTTACTATTAAGGTGGCCTCATTGCCCAATGCACGGTTACAGATTTATTTTCTGGATAATGAAGATTATTTCAAGCGCAAATCCATCTTTACCGATGATCAGGATAAGTGGTTTGAAGATAACGGACTGCGGACCGTGTTGTTTTGTAAAGGTGCCCTCGAAACGGTAAAGAAGTTTGGCTGGCCGCCCGATATCATCCATTGCAGCGGCTGGATGACCGGCCTGATTCCAATGATGGTGCGTACAGCCTATAAGAAAGAGCCTGTGTTTTCTAATAGCAAAATCATTTATACCATTGGCGAATCAACTTTTAGCGATAAACTGGGAGAAGACTTCCTGAAACTGGCTGCCATCAACGATAACGTGACCAAAAAAGAACTGGAACCGTTCAAGGAAGCCAACAACCTGGCGATGTTCCGTGGGGGTGCCTGCTATGCAGATGCCGTAACATTTGGTACTGAGGTTGCCGATAAAAAATTGTGTGATGAATTTGCTAAGGCTAAGGGCAAGAAAATACTCCCGTATCATGCGGAAAGTGATTTAACAGAGTATTTGCAATTATATGCTGACCTTGCCAAGTAGCCATTACGTACAACCCATCCAAATAAATTATTTGTGAATCGCCATTTTGTTGCACTGGCCTTTTTAGGTCTAAGCTTTTCCGCCCTGATGTTTGGCGGCTGTTCAAAACTAGATACCACCACCCTCGGAGACGATGTGATTCCGGTGGTAGACAATATAAATACGTTTGCCGATACCCTCGACATTGAAGCCTACCAAGGCTTTTTTACCGATCAGGATACTATAGGGGTGCGAAATTCCGACATTCATATATTGGGGCACATCAATAACGATCCGCTGTTTGGAAAAACCACTGCCGATTTGTTTTTGCAATTGAAACCCTCTTTTTACCCTTTTTATTTAGGACGACCCAATGACGAACCCCTAGAGTTAGACTCGGTGGTTTTGTGTTTGAATTATTCGGGTTTCTGGGGCGATAGTACATTACCGATTTCGCTTCAGGTTCGTGAAGTGGCACCGGCACCGGGAGATGTGTTCTGGGATACTTCCTATGCCTACATTCCTACATCATATGGTCCTCAAACCGGAGCGGCCCTCACGCCCGTACAGCAAATCGACATTCGGGATTTAAAGAATTACGTAAAGCTGAGTAAGGGGAACGATTCCGTCAATTTTCAACTGAGATTTAAGTTGGATATCAACAGCAATTTTGTACAGAATTTATACAATGCTGATAGTGCCCTTACTGCCGTTCGAAATGGTTTTGCCAGTGATTCAGTTTTTCGGTTGAAATTTCCGGGTTTAGCCGTGTTGGCAACCGGTGGTGGAAATGCCATCATGTACTCCTCATTAACCGATGGGAGAACGCGCTTGGAGATTCACTATAAAAAGGAAAATGCAGAAGGTGTACGTGACACCATCTATACCAGTTTACTGCTTACACAGAATTTATCAGGAAATATACCTTCGGCAACAGCCAACCGTATCGTGCGGGATCGTGCATCCGGCACGTATCCTCCCGCAGGTTTAAGTGATGAAATATACCTGCAGGGAAGTCCGGGTACTTTTGCCACATTAAAAATTCCGGAGTTAACCGGTTATCCTAACCGTGTGATACATCGTGCACAGTTGGAGTTTACGCAGGTACCGGGAGATGCCATAAACGACAGTTTATTCTCTCCTCCGAATTATGTGTATGTAGATTTGAAAGATACGGGAACCATTGAGCGTTTCAAACCGTTGTATTATGATTTGAATCCTTCTTTAAATTACGATCCGGATAAACTTTCTACACCGATTTTCTTCCCTTCCACTATTAATTTCAACTATTACGGATCCTTTATCAGGAGAAAAGCAGATCCTGTGAGCGGCAGGCGTTTGGCATATTACAATGTGAATGTTACCCGATATGTACAACACATTGCTACCAATCAGCGGCCAAATTATACCATGAGGTTATCCGCACCGTCGCAATTCCGCTATCCCCATTTATCGGCCGGATACCTTCCCTACAACAACCCCATCGGGCAAGGACGCGTGAAAATTGGCGGAGGTACGCATCCACAGTATAAAATGCGCATGGTTATAATATACTCCAATGTTTAGCGTTATAGTGCGTGATTACAAGTTGAGTATTATATTTGCAACCTAAATAAAACTTATGCCATATTTATTTACGTCTGAATCAGTAAGTGAAGGCCATCCAGACAAAGTAGCGGATCAGATCAGTGATGCGCTCATTGACCATTTTTTAGCGTTTGACCCTAACAGTAAGGTAGCGTGCGAAACGTTGGTTACAACCGGACAGGTTATTCTTGCCGGAGAAGTGAAAAGTTCAGCCTATCTGGACGTTCAGGAAATTGCCCGTGGTGTGATCCGTAAAATCGGTTATACCAAGAGTGAATATATGTTTGAAGCCAACTCCTGTGGGATCCTTTCTGCCATCCATGAGCAAAGTGGGGATATCAATCAGGGTGTTGACCGTAAAAAGAAAGAAGAACAAGGTGCCGGTGACCAGGGTATGATGTTTGGGTATGCCACCAACGAAACGGATGATTATATGCCACTGGCACTGAATCTTGCCCATAAATTACTGGAAGAACTGGCTGCATTGCGCCGCGAGAATAAGCAAATCAAGTATTTGCGTCCGGATGCTAAAAGTCAGGTTACACTGGAATACGATGACAATAACCAACCCGTACGCATAGACGCGATTGTGATTTCTACTCAGCATGATGATTTTGGAAAAGATGAAGCCATGCTGGCAAAAATCAAAAAGGATATAATCAGTATCCTGATTCCACGTGTAAAAGCAAAGTATCCGAAATACAGCCATTTGTTCAATAATAAAATCAAGTATCACATTAACCCCACCGGGAAATTTGTGATTGGTGGGCCGCATGGCGATACCGGTTTAACGGGAAGAAAAATTATTGTGGATACCTACGGAGGTAAAGGAGCACACGGTGGTGGTGCCTTCAGTGGAAAAGACCCCAGTAAGGTGGACCGTTCAGCAGCATACGCTACACGCCATATTGCTAAGAACCTGGTAGCTGCCGGTTTATGTGATGAGGTATTGGTACAGGTGTCTTACGCCATTGGTGTGGCTCAGCCAACCAGCATCAATGTAAATACGTACGGAACAGCAAAAGTGAAGATGAGTGATGGGGAGATTGCGAAAAAAATCATGGCCATGCCTTGTTTTGATATGCGCCCTTATTTCATTGAGCAAAGATTGAAACTGCGCAATCCGATGTACAGCGAAACAGCAGCCTACGGGCACATGGGCCGTAAACATGAAACCGTAGAAAAGGTATTTAAGAGTCCTGAAGGTAAAGTAGTGAAGAAAAAAGTGGAATTGTTTACCTGGGAGAAACTGGATGCGGTGAAAGACGTGAAAAAAGCATTCGGATTAAAATAAAACTCCGTTTAAAAAGCATAAACCCAATAACAATGGTTGTTGGGTTTTTTATTGCCCGTACTTTTGTAAAAATTGAAAGCATTGAAATCATTCAGAAATCAGGCGCCGAGGCCTAAAAAGAACCGATTAGTAGTGGGCAGGGATGCGGTGATAAAAGCATTGGAATCTGGCATGGCACTCGAGCGCATCTATTTACAGTCAACCGTACACGGCCCGGTCATAGATACCGTTAAACAGTTGGCGGCAGACCGGTTAGTGCCCATCAACAAAGTACCGGTAGAGAAATTAAATTTTTTCAACGTACACAACCACGAAGGCTGTGTGGCCATGATAGCGCGTGTGCAATATCAGGATGTACAGCAAATCATTGATGTGGTGGTAGACCAGGGCAAGGTACCTCTGTTATTGATATTAGATGGAATTACAGATGTACGGAATGTAGGTGGGATAGCCCGCAGTGCGTATGCTATGGGCGTAGATGCCATTGTGATACCGGAGCGTGGAATCGCAGCACTCAATGATGATGCAGTACTCACTTCCGCAGGCGCATTGGAACACATTCCGGTTTGCCGTGTGGGCAGTTTAGTGAAATTGGTGGAAGATCTGCATTTAAATGGCATCAAAGTGTTTGCTACTGAAATGAAAGCCTCTGAAAACATTGCATCCTGTGATTTTACCATACCCAGTGCCATTGTGTTGGGAGGTGAGGAGAAAGGAATTCAGCCGGCATTGCTTCAAGTATGTGATGCAAGATGTAGGATACCCATGACCGGTGATTTTGATTCATTGAATGTGTCGGTATCGGCAGGTATTGTTTTGTATGAAGTACTGAAACAACGACAGGCAGCCAGCTAAAAATATCTTTTACCATAATCGAGCCTTATGAAATGGAAATTTCTTTTAATCTGCCTTTGTCTTTGGAGTACGATATCCTGGGGGCAGGAACCCGCATTCACTCCGGAGCGATGTGCCGGAATTTGGGTGGGAGATATGTACATTTACACAGAAGGGAATATAAAGCAGTCTATACCGGTTGAATTCACGGTTGAAGCACTGACAGACAGTACCTGGCGCTGGCGTACGGAGTATTTATCTAAGCAAACACCAATGTTGAAGGATTATGTGCTCAGGAGGGAGAATCATGTACAGCATCTATACCGGATAGATGAAGGCAATGGAGTTGAGTTACCGGCAATCGTTGCCGGGAATCGCTTGTATTCTGTTTTTAGGATGGATAAACTGATACTAACGTCGATATATACACTAAGAAATAATGAACTCGAATTTGAAGTAACCGTATCGAAGGAGCAAAGTGCTATTTCGGAAATTACATCGTATGCATTGATAACAGTTCAGCGAATGAATTTGAAGAAAAAAGAAAAGTAATTTGGCCGCTTGGGAATGAAAGGTATGCCAAACAACATGAAACTGGAGTATAAGGTTTTCATGTGTTCTGATTTTTTTATATCTATGGAATTTTACATTTCAAAAAAATTAAAGTATGGAACAAGATTGGATAAACCGTTGGGATGAACGATACAGCGGAGAAACATTTGCCTATGGTGAGCAGCCTAACCAATACTTAAAAAAGCAATTAAGGCATTTCACTCCGGGTACTATATTATTCCCGGCCGAGGGAGAGGGCCGTAATGCAGTTCATGCAGCCGGTATGGGATGGGAAGTATCCGCTTTTGATATCAGTACAGAAGGTCAAAAGAAAGCGATGCAACTGGCCCAAAAGTATAATGTTACCATTGATTATCGTGTGGGGGCATTAGAAACCTTACCCTATACATCCGAGCACTTTGATGCCATTGCATTGATTTATGCTCATTTTCCTCCGGCTATAAAAGAAACCTATCATCAGGCGTTTCACCGATATTTGAAGAAGGGTGGCGTTATTATTTTCGAAGCATTCAGTAAAAAACATTTGGAGTATGTCAACCGCAATGAAAAGGTTGGAGGCCCTAAGGACCTTGCCTCATTATTTTCCATTGAAGAAATCAACCATTATTTTTCAGGCTATGAAATACGGGAGCTGGTAGAAACAGAAATTGAGTTAGCTGAAGGAGCATTTCATAATGGTACCGGCAGTGTCATTCGGTTTGTGGGAGTGAAGCACTAACTATCCATCCTTACTATACCAAGTTTTAATAATACAATCCGGGAACGATGGTAGTTTCAAACTGTTATGGTTTATATTTTATCCCATTGCAATCCCTGCCTCTTGAATATTGAATAGCATCAATTTTACCTTTTTTGAACAGGTTCTCAAATTTGCCCACAAACTTTTGAATATCTTCCTCTATGGAATTGTTGGCTAGTCCGGCGGTAACAAGTGATTTCCATTTAACACCTCCACCTTTCTCATTTTCTACCGTATAATTTTTTAAAGGCTCACTCATAATAAACACCGGGATACCGGACATTTTTTGTACTTCAGCAATCCGGTCATTTTCTTCCGTTTTTTCGTCCGTAAATTTGATAGCACTAACACTTTTACCATTTGTATAAATAATCGCGTCAAATACTATTTTTTCGGATGTTGCTTTATCCTGCAAAGCCTTACATATTTAGTTATTTTAGTAGCAATATTATCATTCACTAATCCACCGGTAACAAAACTTGTCCATTGAATGGTATTACCCTGGCCCATCACCACGTCGTATTTTCAAATCGGTTCTGAGAGGATATACACTTCAATTCCGTTGATTTTATTCACTTTGGCAATATCCTGCGCATGTATCGTGTTCATGAAACAGAAAAATATAAGGATGCAAACTGTTTTCATTTAAATAATTATTTTATAAGTACAAGGTTAAATAAATTTTTTGAATACGATTCAAACACTGTCGAATGTACAAAATCTGAAGGTATTGTGCTATACCTTGAATTCCCAGCCTTTTAGAAACCCAATCTTGATAAGTAATGAATAAAGCTTGATGTTAACTTCACAGCTGTTTGAACGGGGTTCGATATATCAAACATAAAGACAAACCAAGTTGAATATAAGTAGAGTGGTGTTCTATCATTCATCTGATACAACTATCTCTACCATATAACCACCTTGATCCAGATCAAGTAATTGAAGCCAGATAGTAAAGGTGCTATATTTAGATTCTATATTATTTTTGGAATTATCCAGTCGCCAGGCTGCCGTTTGAATGTACATATCATTGTCCTTATGTCTGTCAGATACATAAGGCACCAGTTTGGCGCCATTCAAATCGAGGGCTGCAATTATTTTCTTCCAGGTATTGAATGCGTTTTCAAATTCTTTCAAGTCTTTGTTTTCATCACTTAAAATAATGCTCACAAATTCCAACTTACCGGTGAAAATATCTTCCTTTAAAGCTGAGCGTACGGTGCCGTCTATTTGTACTTTAGAACGATAATGACCCTTCAATGAATATTTGCCGGTACCATCATTAATAGTGCTGAATTTGGATGGAAATGAAAGGAGGATTTCCATGAATTGGCCGTTTAGTGTTTCCTTATTTTGAGCTTCTACAGCGAGTGGTGCAAATAGGGATGCCAACACGAATACTACATAGTGTATGCTATTTAACATGTTATGATTTTAAGTATGATGCTCTGAATGTACGAATCTACTTTAACTATACACACTTTTATTATCAGTGACAGTTGTGCAGCCATTGAAAGTGCAGGATTGGATACATATGAAAATCCTCATAACGCAGCATACATTATGAGGATTGAAGGGGTTTTATAGCCCCTTTTGTTCATAGAGGACAGTGAAAATCAGATAATGGGTTACAGATATTGATTATCTACCAGCCATTTCACCACGCGCCTGAGCATGAACTGGTTTTTATCAATGCTTGCATCGGCTACTATAATTTTGTGGTCATCCTTCATAGGCACTACACGCTTGAGGTTATCTTTTGCCGTAAATACCTCCATGTTCTGCGCGTTGTTGCCACCGGCGAATGAAATTTTAGCAACGATTACACCGCTGGGCAATGAAAACTCATAATAATCCTGCTCTCTAATCGTACCGGTAGGTTTAAACTGACCAATAATCTTACTGTTTTGTTCGATCGTTTTATCCTCTTTCAGGGAAATTGGCCAGTTTCTGCTTCGTGGTACCATGGTATAATCAACGGCAATACTCGGACTGGCACCTTTTGATGCAATAAACTCTTTCACTTTGTTATCATCTGTAGCGTCACCAGTCACGATGCCACTTTGCCCGATTAATTTTGCAAAACTTTTTTCTTGTCCGAGTGAAGACACTTTAAAAATTCCCACCTGATTGGAAGTTAAAAATGTTAGCCGGTAGAATAAATAGGTGTTATCATTTTTGTCTGATTCAAATTCAGTGGCCGGTGCAGCAATAATCAACTTCTTTCCACCCATCGAAAACACCTCAAACGATTTGGTGAGACCGAAATTTTGCTTTTTCACTTCCAATGTTACATAAGGCTGGTCATCTACCATAACAATACCTTTTTTAATTTCTACTTTTTGCGCTTGGGTATTGAAAGCAAATAAAGCAGCAACCAAAAGTGTAAAAATCCATTTCATGCGTTAAAATTTTATGGAAGGTAGTACAATAACTGATTCATTGGTATGCCGTATTGTTAAGGAGACGCAAAGGATTGTGAATTTGCTGAATGGTATAAAGGCAGGGGTTTCACATTTTAACGACGCACTTTATAGTTGTAGTGTTAGATTATGGATGATGAAGGACACATCGTTTCCCCAAACATCCGTTTTCATTAACTTTGCCCGATGAAAGGAACCGTAAAACTGGTTGAATGTCCGCGTGATGCCATGCAGGGGTGGCCCCATTTTATTCCTACCGAAAAAAAAATTGCCTACCTGAATGCCTTGTTGCGTGTAGGGTTTCATACATTGGATTTTGGGAGTTTTGTTTCACCTAAGGCCATTCCGCAGATGGCGGATACGGCAGCAGTATTCAAAGGATTGGATTTGACGGATTCCCAAACAGCTTTATTGGCGATAGTAGCTAATACCCGAGGGGCTGAGGATGCCTGCGCCTTTCCTGAAATTCAATACCTGGGATATCCATTTTCCGTTTCTGAAACTTTCCAGCAGCGCAATACAAATGCGTCTATTGCAGATTCGCTGGTCACTGTCCGGAAAATTCAGGAATTGTGTGTAAAACACCGAAAGCAACTGGTTGTGTATCTGTCTATGGGTTTTGGCAATCCGTACAACGATCCTTTTGGTCCCGATATTTTACTCCAGTGGATGGATAAGCTGGTCACTGAAGGTATAGAGATTATGTCGGTTGCCGATACAGTAGGCTTAGCTACTCCCGATGAAGTATCGCACATCATGCAGGCGGTAATGCAAGCGCATCCCGACCGTGAAATAGGCGTTCATTTACATTCTACAGCTGCTAACCGGATAGATAAACTGAATGCAGCACTGGGTGCGGGTGTGCTTCGTTTTGACGGGGCTATAAAAGGCATTGGCGGATGCCCGATGGCAGGCGACCAGTTGGTGGGCAATATGGATACCGAAGTGATGATTGAACACTTTAACAATGTAGGATATGCCTTACCGATAGATACCTCCGCACTTCAACACGCGGTACGTATGAGTGCCGAAGTGTTTATTTAAAACGATACTATGCAATTCAGGGCAGAGTTTTTTCCAAAGCCATCAGAAGTTAAAATACATCACGGACAAAAAATCCTGTTGATAGGTTCCTGCTTCACTGCAGAGATTGGTAATAAGCTGGCAGCAAATAAGTTTTCTGTTCTGCAGAATCCGCATGGAATTGTGTTTAATCCGGTAAGTATATCCCGGGCTTTGAAAGATTACGCCACAGAGAAAAAGTATGTGGCTGAAGATTTATTTTATCACCATGAGTTGTATGGAAGCTGGCAACACCATACCCGTTTCTCCAACCCGGATGCAACGGAGACACTGAATGCCATCAATGGAGAAATACAAGAAGCATCTGCCTTTTTAAAGCAGGCAGATTGGGTCATTATTACTCTAGGTTCGGCCTTTGTGTATGAATTGACGGATGAAAACGGAGCTGTTCAGCAAGTGGTGGCCAATTGCCACAAAGTGCCTGCCGATCAATTCCGTAAAAGATTATTGAGCACATCGGAAGCGGAAATGGAGCTACAACAAATGGTAGATACGGTAAGGCATATACGAAAAGAAGCACGGGTGATTTTTACAGTGAGTCCGGTACGTCATCTACGGGACGGATTTGTTGAAAATAACCGGAGTAAGGCGGTGCTGATCCAGGCGGTGCATGCGGTAACCGATAACGACATGGTTCAATATTTTCCTTCGTATGAGTTGGTGTTGGATGATTTGAGAGATTATCGGTTTTATGCGGAGGATCTAGCACATCCCAATTATTTTGCCACACAATACGTTTGGGAAAAATTTATTTCTGTGTATATGGATGTACATACGGTAACGCTGATGAAATCAATACATACCATACGCTTGGCGGTTCAGCATAAGCCTTTCAACCCTACAGCCCAGGCACATAAACAATTTCTTTTACAGCATCTGGATAAATCCATCCATTTACAGGAGTCGCATACCGGCATTTCATTTCAGGAGGAGATAGATTTTTTCAGGAATCAACTGGAGAAGTATCATTCCGGTTAGTGGATACGATCGCCACGCACTTCCATGCTGTTCATGAGTTCCTTTTCAAATTCCAGCCATTCTTTCCAACGGGCGCGTACTGTTTTTTTATCGATATAATGTTCTGCCAGTGTGATGAAGAGGGTGTAATGGCCGGCTTCACTTTCCATGAACTTGCGGTAAAATTTACGGAGGTAAGCATCTTCCATACCCTCGCTTAATCTTTTAAATCTTTCACAACTGCGTGCTTCAATCAGTGCCATAATCAGCATCTGGTCTAAGAATCGTTCGGTCGGACTCCCGCCTTTTTTTTGAAACTCAAGCAACCGGTTTACATACACATCTTTTCGTTGTTTGCCGAGCGTTAAACCGCGTTTATGCAGTTCAGCCAACACGGCCCTGAAATGTCCCCATTCTTCGGTTACAATCGGACTCAGTTGTTGAACCAGTAGGGTTTTTTCCGGGTTTTTCTGAATCAGGGAGATACAGGTGGTTGCCGCCTTTTGTTCACAATAGGCATGATCGGTTAAAATATCTGCCAGTTCCATTTCGGCCAAATTTACCCATCGTGGGTCGGTAGGTAATTGAAGTCCTAAAATATTTCGGGTATGTTCACTGTAAACTTCCTTTTTCATAACGCAAAAGTAAACAAAGCCTGCACATCTGTATCCGGGATAATGAGCGGTGCATTTTCATTGCAAGATCACATGGCAGAAAGAGCCGGATATGAGTGATGGGTATTAATCCAGGGAAAAAGAATGGGGCATGGTTAGGATTTCGTTTATTCAGCGTGACAAGGAACGAGAATGAATGAAGTGACTTGTAAAGATTTAGGAAAGAAACGAGATGCAATCACTAAAGAAGGGGTACCTTAAAGGGGTAAAAACTGTCATATAAATGGGTATTTCCCCCGGGGGATACACGTATCCTTCCCCCTATATACAAAATACGAAAAAATTTTTTAAAAATCGTTTTTCCCCAAACCCATTTTCGGGTACCCTCCCCATAAAGTACCCTTTAGCATTCCTATGCAATGCACAACTATTGTATTGGTGATTCCTTTCCTTTTAATTCGGTTCGGTTCGCCATATTTGTTTTAAATTACAACCTTTCAATACGTTATGAGAATATTGTTTACCATTGTTACTGCTGCAATTACCATTGTGTTGTGTTATATCCTGAACACACAATCTGTGCTGCCGGCACCATTAGGAAAATTGCTCTCACCTCAACATGGAGTTTGGCAAAATGCTGAACCGATGGAAGCTGATTTCAATGAGCAAATCAACCTGAAAGGGTTACAAGGTGCGGTTGAAGTGCAGTTTAATGATCGACTCGTGCCCCACATCTTCGCGGAGTATGAAAATGATGCCTATTTTGTTCAGGGATACCTCCATGCCAGGTTCAGGCTTTGGCAAATGGATTTTCAAACCCTGGCTGCGGCCGGCCGAATTTCAGAAATTGTAGGTGAAAAAGCGTTGCCGCATGACCGTGAGTTCAGGCGTTTGGGTATGGTGTATGCCGCAGAACGTACACTGGAAGTTATGGAGGCAGATCCCGTTCTGAAAGCACAATGCGATGCATATACCGCCGGAGTGAATGCACGTATAGATGAGTTGACAGCAAGTACCCTTCCGCTGGAATATAAACTGATTGGATATTACCCCGAACGCTGGTCGAATTTAAAAACGGCACTCTTCCTGAAATATATGTCGTACGATTTGGCAGCGCGTGAAAATGATTTTGAGTTAACGAATGCATTATCTTATTTCGGTCGCGATGATTACAGGTTGTTATTTCCACTTCATCAGGATTCACTGGACCCCATTGTGCCCGGTGTTATCGGTAGTGATTCCGCGTTGAAAGTTATGGCGCCCATTTCGTATGATACTCTATCCCCGCAGGAAACGATGGTGTCGGTGTACGATAAACCCGCTCCTGAAACCGGCAGCAACAACTGGGTCATCGCTCCATCCAGATCATCCACCGGTGGCCCCATCCTCTGCAACGACCCACACCTGGGGTTAAACCTGCCCTCACTTTGGTACGAGATACAAATTACTACACCAGAGTTCAGTACCTATGGTGTGAGTTTTCCGGGATCTCCGGCGGTGATTATTGGATTTAATGACAGTATTGCCTGGGGCGTAACCAATGGTGGAAGAGATGTGAGAGATTATTACGCCATTGAGTTTAAGGATGAAAGCCGCTCCGAA
>JAHBTM010000032.1 GCA_019638635.1 Ferruginibacter sp.
TGCATCATCATATAAAACAGATGTTTCGAGAGAAGTGATGGTTACACGATGAATTATACTGTCACACCCACTTACATATTTTAGAGTGTCAGCATACAATCCGGAGGTATTTACAATCTGTCCCCATGGCAGTGTATATATAGATCCGTTACAAATTGAAATATCTGAAGAAATGGTGCTGACGGGTTTCTCAATTAAAAATACATTGGTACGCAAACTATCACACCCAGAAGTATACTGAATGGTATCTCTGTATGTGCCGGGAGTATTAACGACAACGCCCCAAGGCAGCGTATAATTTTCACCGGAACAAATTAATTCACTGATTGTATTTTCTATCGCCTGAGGTCCTGTGGTTACATAAAATGTGTCCGTTACTTCACAGGTGTTCCACTGAATATTGTTTATATATGTTCCGCTGGAATTCACTTGTATTGAAGCAGTTTGTTGGCCTGTATTCCACATGTATGTTTCTCCAAAACCTCTGTAGGAATTGAGTAAGACATAGTAGTTGTCACAGGTAAGTATGCTGTCTGACTGTGAAATTACTGGATTGATATGAACGGCTATAGCGTCTCGTGCAATACAGCCATTGTAGTCAACAGTAACTGAATATACTCGGCTGCCGGGTATGGATGCATTAAGAGTGGGGGCGGTAGATCCATCTTGCCAAACATAAGTTGATCCATTGATTGAAGTTGCATTCAGGATAATTGATGCACCCGGAGTACACAGCGTTGTATCGTTTCCGAGGTTAACAGTGGGCCGGGCTGGAATGAATACAGGAATAGAGTAACTGTCGGATCCACCACAATTTGTATTCAGCACATTGAGTGTAACAGTGTATGTTTGATCAACAGGTAATAGAGGATATGAAAATACAGGAGCGGGGTCGTTTGATGTCTGACTGTTATATCCAAAATTCCAATGATAGGTGATATCTGAACCAAAGGTCGAATTATTGAAAAAAGTAGTTTCAGTTCCGGTATTACAATTGAATGCGTAGGTAAAATTAGAAGTAGACAAACAATTGTTTTCAGGAGCACATGCATCGGTAAATTGAATGGCCGACAGATTCAGTTGAATTGTTCCTTCAACTCTGGGGAAAGGGGATGCATTCAGCCTGGATGGAATCAGTACTTGAATGTAATAACTTCCCGGTGAAAGGCATTTATATGTATTTTGAGTTAATATATCCTGCACACAACTTCCCTCTTCCATTGCACCACAGTTGCCCTTCATGAATCGATGTTTGATGAGCGATGGATCTACATTGGTATTTGCAGTTATGAACAAAGTGACATCCAGGGTATCTTGGCCGACGATATCAATTCTAAACCAGGTTGACTTATAACGATTAGTGATTCCAGAGTCTGGACAAGTCAACACAGTGTTATATTCTCCAAAATCAGAACCTATTGTATGACAATTTACTACAGCTGAGGCATTTGTATTCCCCGGGCCATTCAAAGAAGCTACAATTGGGTTGTTGCAAAAATCACCCGGGTCATTAACCACTGCAACAGAGTCAAACAAGATAGCAACATCCAATTGGTTATTCGGTTGTACACCTCCGGTTAAATCAGAAGGGTAAGTGTTCACATTGTCAACAATTAAAAAATATCTGCTAGTGACTGGTGAACACGGGTCAATGACAAAGAAAATTGAATTGGTGTTGGGTACGCAACCTGAAACGGTATTTTGTGCCACTAAAGTCAGCCCCTGCGCAATGGTCGAATCGAGTAGTCCGCTACTTGCTAAATGGCTAAACGGTATGTTGCCATCCACATCACTTCGGTAAATAGAAAATTTTAGCGATGTGCTTTTTCCCGGAGTTCTGTTGTTTACTTGTGCACGAACTATTCCGGGTTTATCAATCACAAATGTGTACCAAAGGTTTCTGCGTGCAATAATTCCAAACAATCCTGGATTAGAGGATGTATATAATGTATTATTGGTATTGCTTGCATATATATTTGTATTCACTGAAACACAACCATACTGATTGGGGTCTGTATTTCTGGCGCCTGTGGTGCAATAGATAATATCATCACTTGGTTTTCGTGTAGTGTCCAATGGGTGAAGATCACCGGGTTTCCCATAATAAAAAGTACTATCTGCAGGAATAAAACCAAAATCGTACGCGTTAACAGCATGATCAAATCTCGAGTAACCGGTTTTATCAATATATATTTCAGGTGATACAGATGTACATATTTCTGAGTCTGTTGCAAATAGCACTAATGTATATACGCCGGAAAGCAAGTTGCAAATTTGTATTTTCCCCACAGATCTTAAACAAGTTTGTATGGGAGTAGTTGTGGCAAAACTTAAGGAATCAACCCTAACGTCACCGTTGTAAACCGCACCCCATATACCCATCGTATTGATGGATAGATACGAGTCTTGGGTAGTTTGAAATACATAGTATGTAACACGATTTGTTTCTGCGCTGCAGCCGATGATAGGGTGAGATACTAAAGGGGTATCCACTGTGCAATTATAAAATTCCTTATACAAAACATAAGTTGTGTCCGTTTTAGGATAGGTAGATGTACTGCCGTTACGTTCACCCCATTCAATCAGGAACGGTTGTCGGGTCATTGTATCAACAGCAGCTTTGTGTGGTCTGTTATATTTAGGTCCTTCACACGGAAAACGAAGATTAACTACATACCTGTTTTCTCTTCCAACAAAGCTGTTGAAATTATTGGTAACAGTAGTGCTTTGATTTTGAAAATTAGCTCCCGTTCCATAACTGACAAAAGTGTACCAACCGGCGGGTAAGGAATTACATATATCCATTGTAATGCCTAAGTTACATTGGTCATTTAGTTCGTAATAAACTAAACTGTCTAACCCATCGGTGGCTTTCCCGCTAAACAAGGCAATCACGCCGTTCTTACAAAGGATACAATCACTGTCTGCTGAAATAGTAACAGATGCCGGTTTGCTCAGGTAAAACTGTCTGTAAATAGCCTTAGTAGCTCCAACTCCGTTAATTGAACAGGGTTGTTTTCCATCAATAACTTCAGCATTATCAGAACAGGAATAAATGTCTGATGCTGTTACAATACTTCCGCCCCCAGGAGAAACAAGACTAACAATATCACCCAGATTTTCAGCTCTTACAGGGTTGTTGAATTTGCTGGCTGAGGTATCATACAACAGGGTTGAAATGTTTTCATTACTAACATTCCCATCATCCCCAAATGTTATGTACGAATATACACCTGATGTAAGGCACACATTCAGTGGGTTGATGTTAGTGATGTATTGTGAACATTGTGTATAGGCAGTAAGTCCGGTAAATGTTTGAGGATATTGATGCGTATTCTGATTACTGGCAAGTAAATTAGCATCTCCAGCATATAATTTGCTGAAGGTGGATGCTGCAGGCGGAGTTAAACTCTGAAGTTTTATTATGCCACTGTCTGCAACATTAAATGTTCTGTATATGCCTTTTGTGATGGACGGAGTGCATGGTGTTTCATCTGGTAAAACTGTGTTTCTACAAGAAAAGGTGTCGATGCTGTTATATTCTATCCTGTTAACCAGAGGCTGGATACTACCTCCTGAAAAATTAATGGGATGGTATGCACCCGGTGAACTTAAGTTGTAGCTACCCACTGATTCTACTGATTGTACGTTAATCCTGAGATTAAACGGTTGTCCTAACCCTGTCAAACCACAAAATGGTAGTGAGGTATTGTTAAATGCGCCATAACCACTAAAGTAATTATCAGCCGGAAATATGCTGTCTCTGCCTAAAACCTGTAGTGTATAAACACCCGGTTCAAAACAATTGAATGAAACAGCCGTCAATCCTATTGCTACAAGATTATTAGTGTCCAGTCCTGAACAATTGTTAGTTAAATCCTGCTTGTATAATCGAAGGAGTAAATTACTGAAACAAGATGATTGCAAAGCAAGGATATCAATGTTTGAAATTTCTAAAATGCTGAAAGTCAAAAATGAACTTAAGTTATATCTCAAACCATTGAACGTTACGCCATTGTCTGGTATTGTAGGCTGACAAGCATTTAGCGTATGTCTACTGTTGCAAGCATGACGGTCGGTAGCACTGGTAATTGTGCCTGAAGTGCTTGCAGGTAACACACCCAGTTTGTTGGAAGGTGGAACCAATGCATTGGCTGGCACAGGAGCATTTGTAGGAGCTGTTCCGCCAGTGATTATCGTAAGCTGTATGTTGTCAGAATACGTTTCTTTATAGAAGAGTTGTAAAGAATAGACTGTGTTGGGATTTAACAGACCACAGCTGAATATTTTCCTTGCTGCATTTTGTCCCGGGACTAACGAATCGCAATCTTGAACGATGTTTAACGAAGTATAGGGCATGTTTCTTACATCCCCTTCATATATTTTATAGCCTATGGCACTGCTAAGGGATAAATTTTGATTGCTTAAAAGAATTGCCAGATAATCGAAGTATAAGGCGGTGGTGAAAACATGCCATGTACTCTTTGTGAATGCCGCTGCATTGGGTAGAAGACTACATCCTTCATTAGCATCTTCCAATGATTGACACTCAACCCGATATGAAATAGTCTGTATACCTTCACTCAGCGTGCTAAAAGTAAATGCATTGGCGGGGCTATCATACAAGCCTGAAGTTTGGCCTGATTCAACTTGCAGAGAAATACTTCCAGCAACATGGGCCTTCCCCGAAACCTGGACAAGATAATCACCGCTTTCAACGCATGGGTGAAATGTGTTTCCAAATGTAGTAATAGGAGTTAGCTTATTGCTTATAGATCCTACATCAGGTAAACAATTGTTGTTTTTATACACCGCAAATCCAACATCTCCTGCGGTAATGCTTGCGCCGCTTTGTAATAAAGAAATCCTTAAGGAGCGAGTTGTAGGTAATTTTAATTTAAACCAAACCGATTTGTGATTTTGATCGGCAGTTGTTATGGCAGGGGCGAATGTTTCTCCTGTTTCAACAGAGGCAGTTGTAATGTTTATAACTGATGATGAAAATGTACCTAATGCAAAACCATTGTTGGGGATGACGATTTCTTCAGCGTTACTACATAAGTCATTTTGAGCAAAAATATTGCCATGAAGCGTAAGGAATAGTAATACAAGTATCGTTCCTGAACGTATTGTCATGCATTGGAAATAAAATGATTGCCTTTAAAAGCATTCAACCGTGTACATTCTGTGAGGTAATTTACTTAAAATATGCATACATTTCATCGTTCGATAGTAGGAATGAAAATATTGAATGATTAAGTAAATCCACATGTATTATTGAAATACATTTGCATTTCATGGACGTTAGCTTAAACAAATTCATCAGCGATTCAGGGTTTTGTAGCCGCCGCGATGCCGACCGTTATATTGAAGAATGCCGTGTAACCATCAATGGAAAGGATGCGCACAAAGGAAACCGCGTGAAAGAAGGCGATGTGGTTTTAGTGGATGGCGAGCCTCTCCCAAAGAAAAAAGCAGCTATTTACCTGATGCTCAACAAACCTAAAGGAATTACTTGTACTACCGATCAGAATGAAAAAACGAACATCGTTGATTTTATAAATCATACACAACGCATCTTCCCGATTGGCAGACTAGACAAACTCTCAGAAGGGTTGATATTTCTGACCAATGACGGGGATATCGTCAATAAAATTTTACGCTCCGGCAATGGCCATGAAAAAGAATATGTGGTTACAGTGGATAAACCAATGAACGCCGCCTTTATTAAACAAATGCGCGAAGGCGTCAGAATACCCGGCGCTAAAACAAAACCCTGTTTCGTAAAAAAAGAAACCGATACCAGATTTAAAATTATTTTAAAGCAGGGGTTGAACAGACAAATCAGAAGGATGTGCGAAGCACTGGGTTATAAAGTAACTTCTTTGAAACGTATTCGAATTATGAATATCACACTGGCTGGTTTGCCGCCGGGTAAATGGAGATACTTCACACCTGCTGAACTGGAATCTATTCAGGAATTATTAAAAGACAGCCGCTCCACAGCTGATGGGGAAGGCATGGGAGAATAGACCTGCCTGATTTTTTTCTGATAATCACCTCATGTCCTGACGCCGGTCATGCATTTGTTTCTACACTTCGTTTAAATTGCTGCATGTGAAATGCAAGTCTTGTAATTTCCTTTGTAGTGGGTTACAAAGTTTTTCATTCAATTAAATAACTGACGCATGTTGAAGTTAAAAGACAAAGTTGCCATCGTAACCGGCGCCGGTGCGGGAATTGGTAAAGCCATTGCACAGATTTTTGCTGAACAAGGTAGCAAGGTGATTGTGTCTGACATCAATCCTGAACGTGTACAGGATACCGTAAACGCAATTCGTGTGTTGGGCAATGAAGCAACCGGTATCGTTACCAATATGGCTGTGAAAGAGCAAGTGGAGGAGTTGATAACCTATTCGATTGATACGTATGGTTCCTTGGATGTACTGGTGAACAATGCAGGTGTAATGGATAATTTCCAACCGGTTGGCGAGGTAGACGATAATACCTGGAATCGGGTGATGTCCGTGAATGTGGATGGTCCATTTTATGCGATGCGCAAAGCCATTCAATATTTTTTAAAGAGAGGTACAGGCAACATCATCAACATTTGTTCTATAGGAGGGTTAAAAGGAGGAGTCGCTGGTGCAGCATACACTACCAGTAAACATGCCCTCGTAGGATTAACTAAAAGTGCCGGTTACCTGTACGCTCAATCGGGCATCCGGTGTAATGGTATTGCCCCCGGCGCCGTTGAAACACGTATCGTGGAAACAATCGATATGACACATATTCCTCCACTGGCTCAGAATCGAATCATGCCGGGTATGGTATTGAATCCAAGAAGTGGCCAACCGGAGGAAATTGCCCAAGTTGCGCTATTCCTGGCTTCTGAAGATTCCGGATTTGTAAACGGGCACATACTGGTGGCCGACGGAGGCTGGAGTGTTTACTAACCTCCGGGATGAAATGAAATGATTTTTGCGTTTCATACATTTCCGTGCTTTATTTTCGGGAAAAATTTTGAATGATTTATTACAATCCTAAAGATTGGGCCCTCGCCATTTTTAAAATTCATAAGTCTGATACATTCCGTGCCTTACTGCCCATGTTGATTTTCATTAGCCTCTATGCGTGGGGAATTGTGTACCTGGAAACGGAATACCTTAAACTGTCGAAAGGAAGTCATGCAAGCAATATAACGGTAATGCATACTCTATTGGGATTTGCTATTTCCATGTTGCTGGTGTTCAGAACAAATACTGCCTACGACCGGTGGTGGGAGGGCCGAAAGCACTGGGGCGCACTCGTGAATAACAGTCGTAACCTGGCACTCAAACTGAAAGCAGTTATTCCTTCCGGTGATTATGCCTCCATAACGTTCTTTCGTCAGGTAATACCCTTGTATGCAAGTGCATTGCAAAAACACCTTCAAAAAGAAACGACACAGTTCCAGCTAGACGAAAAATATCATCCCGAATTGCCTGATTTGAAAGATATACAACATGTACCAAACAAAGTGGCAGAGAGTATGATTTCCAAAATCAATCAATTGTATAGGGATCAGGTGATTTCGGGCGATCAACTCATTACTCTCAATCTGGAGATGCAATCGTTTACGGATATCTGCGGAGCCTGTGAGCGGATCAAGAATACTCCCATCCCATACAGTTACAGCGCCTTCATAAAAAAGTTCATCTTTATTTATGTTGCCACGTTGCCCTTTGGTTTTGCATTTAATCTGGGGAACCTTGCCATTCCGGTTACTACATTTATTTTTTATGTATTGGCTAGTTTGGAATTGATTGCAGAAGAAATTGAAGACCCGTTCGGGAACGACAGCAACGATTTACCCATGAAAAAAATTGCTGAAAATATTCGCGCCAACGTAGAAGATATTCTGAAATAATGTGTTTTCTTATTTAAATGTTTGAAGTATGATAATCCATAAACCCTCATTGTCAGACGCACCGGAATACTACCACTACTATTTTAACCTGGTGCCCGAAAATAACCTGATTGATGCACTGGAAAATAACATGCGCCATACTGTAGAAATGATGCACTCAATTGCAGAGGATGCGTATGCACATGCGTATGCGTCCGGTAAATGGACTATAGCAGAGGTGTTTCAGCATATCATTGACTGTGAAAAAATTTTAAGTTACCGGGCCTTTCGTTTTTCGAGGTTTGATGCAACTCCGCTCGCTGGGTTCAACGAAGATGAATATATAGTTGCTTCCCGCTCACATCCACTTTCAGTGGCTCAATTGATTATGCACTATGAAATGATAAGGCGTCAGAGCATACAAATGTTCCAAAGTATGGATGAAGATATGCTCAACTTTAAAGGAACGGCCAATCGGTTACAGATGAATGCGCGTGGAATTGGGTTTATGCTGGCAGGACACAATATCCATCATTGCAATATAATTCGTGAACGTTATCTGCAGTAGATGGTATTATTTACTCTTCCTTCGTTTGAATGTTTGCAGGTAATGCATCAATCCCGCCCAATACATTGATAACATGGGTGTATCCGGCCTTGACCATTTGCTCTGCAGCCATCATACTGCGTCTACCAGATTTACAATACACATATACGGGTTTGGATTTGTCACTATATATAGATTGAACATGCTCCAAAAATGCATCATCCTGTACGTTTACCGGTACAGCACCACGAACATGCCCCGATTTAAATTCTGCAGGAGTACGCACATCAAGAATACGTACATCTTCCGTTTGAATCAGTTGAGCAAATTCAGCGGGTTGCATTTGTTGGATGGAATCTTTTTGTTGTGAAGCACAGGAGCCGGTAACGAGTGTAAATATCAACGCTACAAGCAAACTTTTAATGCTAAGAAATTTCATAATGATTGTTTTAAGTGATGTGTGTTTTGTTATAAAGTATGCTATGGTAGGTGTTTTACTGAGGGTGCCGGACCTACCAAAGGATAGAAAATAATTGAAATAATGGTATTAAATCAAGTGCAGGTGAAAACACACTACCCTAGGGCCACCATACCCCCAAGCCCATTGTAAAGTTATCGAAAAATATACGTGTGAACAATCCCCCGGGTGAGGGTTTTGTGGGGTATTGTAATGGTATGAATCAAATGAATGCAATACGGAATGTGCTCAAACATTCATAAACACACACAATGCCGTTACAAAGTGTTGACCCCAAACTATGCATAATTACAACCTGCCATATCCAACCCCGAAGGAGTGACTTGCCTTTACCGTCAAGCATGTTTGTATCACCCAATCGTATCACCCTGCCCAACCCGAAGGGGTCACATGTCTATACCGTCCCAAAGCGCATCAAACTTTATCCAACCCCAAAGGGGTGACCTGACTATAACGCCTCACATGGTTATATCACCCTGCCCCAACCCCGAAGGGGTGGCATGTCTATATCGTCCCCAAGCTCATCAAACTTTACCCAACCCCGAAGGGGTGACATGTCTATAACGCCTCACATGGTTATATCACCCTGCCCAACCCCGAAGGGGTGGCATGACAACTAATAAAAGAGTATAATCACCATCAGTGATAATAGAGAAATACATACCCAAATACAGGTAGCATAGGCAAGAGATTTCCATCCGGCTACTTTGAGGTCTCGAAGGCGAATTGATGCGCCTATCAGAAACAAACTCACCACAAGCAATTGTCTGGCAACTTTGTGGATTATTGAATACACATCCTTTCCTTCGGGTATGAAAGTCG
Organism: Ferruginibacter sp.; assembly: GCA_019638635.1. Classification (GTDB taxonomy): domain Bacteria; phylum Bacteroidota; class Bacteroidia; order Chitinophagales; family Chitinophagaceae; genus Ferruginibacter. The sequence continues at coordinate 9,736 of JAHBTM010000032.1, forward strand.
CAATCAAGGAGGCAGCAATAAAACCAAAAATGAAAAATGGGATGCTAACTTTTGACGATTTCCGTACAAAAAGTGCGATCACCAAAGTAAGTGGAACAATCCACAATGCCCGACTCAGTTTCAAAGTGGTAGCAACATGCAGGGCCTCGGTTCCGTAAACCTCTGCCGCGCCTACAACAGAACTGGTGTCATGAATGGCAATGGCACTCCATAATCCAAACTGATACTGGGTTAAATCCAACCACATCCCAATAGTAGGGAAAACAAAGAGTGCTACGGCATTTAATATGAACACCGTGCCGATGGCAATGCCCGTTTTATCAGACGGTGCATTGAGTACAGGGGCAACTGCCGCAATGGCACTCCCTCCGCAGATAGCAGTGCCCGAAGAAATTAATACTGATGTAATCCTGTCAATTTTAAACACCTTCAGCAATATAAATCCCAACGTAAAAACCGTTAGAATGGTGCCAAGCGTAAGCAGAAAACCGTCTCTACTTACCTGAAGAGCCACTCCGATATTCAATCCAAATCCTAGCCCAATGATTGAATATTGCAACAATGTCTTTGAATATTTTTTTGTTAGAGACAAATATGGATTACCCGTAAAAAAAGAAATGGCAAGTCCGGCTAACAACGCCAGCGGTGCACTCACCCAAGGAGTAAAACTCATTAGCAGTAACACAAAAAAGACCGCACGTTGCATCATACGTAATTCATTTTGTTTAAAGCCCTAAAGATGGTAGGAATTCTTTGTGGGTTGTGTAATAAAGGGTACAAAGTACTGATTAATTCACTATACAATGTTTTCAAAATGCATAGATAGTAAAGATGGTACAACAGTACTTTTCTATTAAAAATAATTTGCATTTAAATATCATTTCAATCAATATGATTTCATAATTTCATGTGGAGGTTGATTATCTATTTATTTAATCTTTAAAATGAACGAATGGCTGTTTTCTTAAATCGCTGTCTATATTGGCTTAGTTTGATTTTAATCCCTTTTTTGGTAACCTCCTGTGCTTCAAAAAGCGAAGAAAAGGAAGTTACTGAACCATTACAGATTAAAGAAGTGAACCAAGACTTGCCGGTAGGAGATAACAGCCGGAATGCCCTCGATTGGCCTGGAACGTATATAGGCGATTTACCTTGTGCGGATTGTGATAGAATAGAAACGACCATTGTGCTAAATAGTGATAATACATATGAATTCACAGCCCTGTATATTGGCAAAGAAAAGCCTATTGTATTGGAGCATCGCGGTGCCTTTACCTGGAGTGCGGATGGAGGAAAAATTTCGCTAAACGGTATGAAAGAGGGGCCTTCTCAATTTTTAGTGGGGGAGAACAAGCTTATTCAACTTGATTTAAATGGAGAACGCATTACCGGTGCGCTGGCCACTAAGTATGAACTGATAAAACAACCATAGCATATATTAAATACACACTCATGAAAACTATATTTTCTTTACTCATCATTTCTGGTATTATGACAGCCTGCAGTTCTTCACAAAACAATAATGCATCCCGCCAGTTAACCTTGGAAGGTACTCACTGGAAATTGATTGAACTGAGTGGTCAACCGGTTACTGCTGAGGATGTAAGCCGGGAGGCGTACATTCAACTGATTGCTGAAAGTGGTCGTGTAACAGGTAACGGAGGGTGCAATGTGATGAGTGGCACCTATGAAGTATCTTCCCCCAATCGCATAAAATTTTCTCAAATGGCCACCACTAAAATGGCATGTTTAAAGATGGATGTGGAAGATCGGTTTCATAAAGCGCTGGAAACCACCGATAGCTATTATCTGAAGGGTGATACGCTTCAATTGATTCGTGCACGTATGGCTCCCCTGGCTATATTCATTGCCGTAGAAAGTAAATAAATGTTGAACCGAATCATTCAATTTTTAAACATAAAATCGGTTGGGTGAATTTTCTTTGCAATTCAATACATTTTTTTTACCGAAAGGGTGAATTCTGAAATAAATATTTAACTTTCGCTGGTTTTTGTTCCGCCCTTACCAAAACATCTCCTCTCCACCGCTAAGAATTAAGGAATTCCGGTTGATTCCGGATAGGTATGTATTTATTCAAACTAAAAATGTGTATGAAAAAAAATTCTAACAACTCAACCTGCAACCTGAATAGGTTGTTGAGGCTAACGTTAACGGTAGCTCGAAGTTCAAAATGCTTGCTGTTTTTCCTGATGATGGGCTTCAGTATGATGCTTCAGGCACAAAACAATAACGCTCCCACATGGAGTGGTAAAGGTGTTTCCATTCCTGAAGGGTATCAGCCTCGTGAAATAAAAGACATTTTCGCACGAAATGCCGTTACGTTTGAGGATATGCGTGAACAAGCACGATACTTCCCTTACATACCGGGAGAGTTGGTTGTGGCGGTAGAGTTGAGTATGAATAAATCGGCTGCCCGTCAGTATCTTAAAAATGCAAGCTGGAATAAAATCTTCGGTTCCATGGAAGTGGAACAGAAATCTGTAGTGCTGGTACATGAATTGAAAAACGGTACAACGGTTGCTTTGGTTCATTTCAACCTGCCATTGATTGCCGATGTAATGGAAACCGTAAAAAGATTAGAAAACACTCCGGGGGTTTTGTGGAGTGCACCCAATTTTTATATTGAAGGAGACCCGAGAGATTATACACCTAACGATCCCCGATATGCAGAACAATACCACCATGTAACAATGAAAAACAATCAGGCGTGGGATATTACCAAAGGTAGTCCTAATGTGGTGGTTGCGGTTACCGATGATGGGGTAGCCATTACACATCCTGATTTGGCAGAAAACATCTGGGTAAATACCGGTGAAATTCCCGGTGATGGTATAGACAATGACAATAACGGTTTTATTGATGATGTAAATGGCTGGGATTTTAGCTTCAATAACAATAATCCGAATCCGAATACCACCGGCGATTCACATGGAACGCATGTGGGCGGAATTATTGCTGCACGAATGGATAATAATATCGGCGTAAGCGGTGTGGCTGGTTTTTCAAAGGTGATGCCTATTCAGTTTTATGGATCCGGTGGTGCACCCTGGACAGCTACCATGGTGAGCGCCAGCTTCGCCTACGCAGTGGATAATGGAGCACAAATTATAAATACCAGCTATAATGTAGATGGATTTGCAACGAATCCGGTTTTTTTGGCTGGGGCACAATATGTACTGGATCAGGGCGTGTTGTATTTTAATTCTGCCGGAAACAACAATCAATTGAATCCTCCTCGCCAGGTAGTAACACAGGCCTTGTTTGTAGCGAGTACCACTTCAACAGATCAACGCAGTAGCTTTAGTAATTATGGAGTGGGGATTGATGTATCGGCACCGGGGTCTGGGATCTTATCCACGGTTACCGGTGACTCGTATCAGTTTTACAACGGCACAAGTATGTCAACACCTAATGCTGCAGGTGCCGCTGCCCTTATTTGGTCTGCTAATCCGGGTTGGAATCATTATCAGGTTGCTGCTCAATTACTGGGAATGGCCGATGATATTTATCCTGTAAACCCTACCATGATTGATTACCTGGGCAGTGGGCGCGTGAACTCATTCGCCAGTGTATCTCAGGTACTACCTGCTCCTAAAGTAAAATCTCTAACCGGAATTCCTGCACATGGTGCATCAACATCCGGAGATATCACGGCTTTTCAACTGGCGTTCAATCAGGTGATGGATCCGGTTTCCATCAACAATATGAATCATTTCGAATTACGTGGTGCCGGTGCGAATAACACCCTGGGTGATGGAGATGATGTGTTCTATTCCCTGACAGCCTCAGGTACCTATCGAATCGGAACAAACGCACTGAATTATACTATTGCCGGTGGTCCGTTACCTTGCGGATTGTATCGTCTCACCATTTTTGCAGGAGGTGTAAAAAACCCTTTCGATACGCCACTCGACGGTGATGCGAATGGTTCTGGAGGAGATAACTTTGTACGAGAGTTTAACGTTTCACCTACGGTATATGTTGATGCCGATAATGATGGTTACGGCACCGGTGCACCGGTTACCGGTGTGGTGGGTTGCGTGGCTCCCGCCGGTTATTCATTTGTGGCCGGCGATTGCGACGATAACAATGCTGCAATCAACCCGGGAGCAACTGAAATTTGTAACGGAATAGACGATAATTGTGATGGCTATATTGATGCTGCCATAGGTGGTGGTCCATCAGGATTCACCTTCAGCAATCCTGCCCCGATGATTATTTCTGCAAGTGGTTCCAATGTCCCGGCTTCATTGTATCCCTCACCTATTACGGTGTCGGGTATAACAGCACCTGTAACTAAAGTGAAGGTTACACTCAATAAGCTCTCCCACACCTGGGTGAATGATGTGGACATTTTACTGGTAAGTCCGCTGGGTGATAAAATGGTTATTTTGTCGGATGCCGGAACAAGTCAACCTAGTCCGGTAGACGCAGTTATTGTGTTGGATGATGACGCAACCAATGTACTCACTACTTCAATTGTTGTTACTTCGGGCACATATAAACCTTTTAATTCCGGCACAACAGATCCTTTCCCTGCACCAGCTCCTGCCGCCCCATATCAAAATCCTGCACCGGCAGGTAGTGCTACGCTCAACGGAGTGTTTGGAGGAAAAGACCCGAATGGTGTTTGGAATTTATATGTGATGGATGATACCAACCTGGATGGCGGTAGTATCAGCGAAGGATGGGAAATTACATTTGTTACACTAGACTCTGTTTGCAGCGCACTTTCTCAACCTGTAGTTTCCGTTACTCAACCTTCATGTTCTACTCCTTCAGGAACCATTGAAGTTACCAGCCCATTAGGAGCCGGTTATACATATAGCATCGGAGGCGCCTATCAAATGAGTCCTGTGTTTAGCGGACTTACACCCGGAAGTTATACAGTAACTGCTCAGGATGATGATAGTAATATTTCACCTGCAATTGATGTTACCATCAATCCTGTAAGTGGCATTCCTGATATGCCGGGTGAAGTACAAGGTATTGCCAATGTTTGTTCGTATGCAGGTGCCGGTATCCCGCTAACATACTCAGTAGCAGCAGTGCCCGGAGCAACCAGTTATAACTGGACACTGCCTCCAACGGTTACTCTGCTTAGCGGACAAGGTACTTCCAGTATTACAGTTACCATCAGCACAGGTTTCTTGTCTACCTCAAACCGCCTGATCAGGGTAACAGCATCGAATGATTGCGGAACCAGTGCTGCCAGAAACTACTGGCTTAAATCTCAACTGCCGGGAATGCCTGCTGCAATTCAGGCATCCTCAACCGATGTTTGCGAAAGTATAGGAACTGCCATACCTATTCTTTTCTCTATTCCCAAAGTGCCCGGTGCCACATCCTATATATGGACGGCTCAGGCGGGAACAACTACCATCACCCATATAAATGCTCCGGGTGAAAATGATACGGCGGTACTGATTTTGTTTAGTAACACATTTACCAATAGTGCAGTTACCGTTCAATCTCTAAACAGTTGCGGAGTAAGTGCTGTGCGCTCTTTAAACCTCTCAACTGTTTTGCCAAGTCAGCCGGGTTTAATTTCCGGCCCTACCAATATTTGTCAGCATGTGGGTCCGGATGCAATACCTGCAGTGTACAGCGTGCAACCTCAATCAGGAGTTTCTAATTATCAATGGGATTTACCGGTAGGTGCATTTGGTGTAACAGGACAGGGTACACGAACTATTTCTTTCCTGTATCCGGCAAACTATATGGGTGGGAGTATTTCAGTAACTGCTCAAAATGGTTGTGGTTCCAGCGCTCCTCGTATCTTGAGGTTAAACAGGCTGAACCCAGGAGCACCGGGAGCAATCGATGTAACTCAAACAGCATTCTGCCCCAACAGGGTTTTCACCTATGCGATACCGTCAATACCATCTAATGCAACCGGCATAGAATGGACAGTGCCGGCAGGAGCAACAATTTTGAGCGGACAAGGAACAACCAGCATCTCTGTATCCTATCCTGATGCGGGCATTGCAGGTTCAGTAACGGCAACGGCTACCAGTAATTGTGGAAGCAGCTCTACCCGAGTACTCAAAATTAAATTGGCACAATGTAGTCCGGATGTACCACCTCCGCCTGCACCATTTGTCTCTAATGGCACATTGGATGTACTGCTATTCCCTAACCCTACTTCAGGAAGTGTTCGCATGCAACTGAAAGGCAACGATAAACAAATTGTGATGATTCGTGTGCTGGATATTCACGGACGTCAGCTGAAACAACTTCAGATGATGCCGGATGCACTGAAAAACTTCGGGGACGACCTTAAACCAGGTATGTACATGGTGGAGGTACTCCAGGGAGATAAACGAATAGTTAAAAAACTGATGAAGTTATAATACAATACAACACAACATGAAACTGAAATCTCTGCTGCACACCACAGCAGAGATTTTTTATAACCATAAGGCTTAAACGCAGTATGTAGGACATCTATTTTGAGTGCTGTTTAAAGTCGGAAACCCAAATTCCTTATTTTTACACATGAAGTTAAAGTCGCTGATTCCACACTGGACAATGATTATGCCCGCCGCGGCATGGCTGTTATATTTGTTGAAATCTTCAGAAACCTCTCAACTGTATGCTTTTTTACTCGCCTTCGGATTAATTGGAGTGGTGATGTCGGCAGTGCACCACGCAGAGGTAGTGGCACATAAAGTAGGAGAACCTTTCGGCACCCTGGTACTGGCGGTAGCTATAACTATCATTGAAGTTTCCCTGATTGTTTCCCTAATGCTTGCCGGTGGACCGGAAACGTCTACCCTGGCAAGAGATACAGTTTTTGCAGCGATTATGATTATCCTGACCGGAATCATTGGAGTTTGTCTGCTAGTGGGAGGATATAAATACAAAGAACAGGCTTTTGGTGAGTTTGGTGTGAACGCAGCACTGGTAACATTAACTGCCATTTCCATTCTAACATTGGTGTTGCCTAATTTCACAACTTCCATTGCCGGTCCTGTATACAGCTTAAGCCAGTTGATTTTCATCGCCGCTGTTTCATTGATCATATACGGAGCGTTCGTTTTTATACAAACCGGCCGGCATCGGGATTATTTCTTGCCGGAGGGAGATAATGGTTCAGCCGAATCCCACGCCGAACCACCTACATTGTTTGCCACTTTACTGAGTTTGGCGTTGCTGTTGGTTTGCCTCGTAGCCGTAGTGCTGATTGCGAAAACCCTTGCGCCAACCATAGAAAAAGGAGTTGTAGAATTTGGTGCACCTAAATCTATTGTGGGTATCATTGTAGCCTTTGTGATTTTACTTCCTGAAGGCATTGCCGCCTACAAAGCTGCAAGGAAAAACAGGTTGCAAACCAGCCTGAATTTAGCGTTAGGGTCTGCATTGGCAAGTATCGGCTTAACCATTCCTGCAGTAGCTATTGTATCTGCTACAACAGATTTAGGCGTAACGCTGGGTATCGATATGAAATCCATTGTGTTGCTAATGTTGTCATTGTTAACCATCATTATCTCGTTTGGTTCAGGAAAAACCAATGTGCTGCAGGGAATTGTCTTGCTGGTAATATTTGCCGTGTATCTGTTTACTTCCATTGTGCCTTAATGTAATCTTTCGAAGTACATCAATCAGGCCGCTCCTTGTATATTCCAATTGGTGAGAATGGAAAGAAAAAGGGCGCTGCAATCTTTCACACCTTTTAAAAGCAAATGCTTGGAGTAGTATGAAAGATGACCTGTAGCATATCTGTACTTTCTGACGAATCAATTTTTCGTACATCCTCCCGATACAATATGATTCCATTTTCATCTCATGTATTGAATGTTCATAAAATATACATGAGAGGATTATGTGTTTATAGATCTATCCTTCATCAAACGATGAAGTTGTGAAATAAAATCCGGCAAATTGCATGCATCGTTTTCGGGGAGCTGATATGGGAACCGGTTGAGTAAATCCATTGCCGCATGCAGTGTAAATGTTTTCTGGGAGAGAATCGGAGCTATTTTATTTTCAGAAAGATGTACAGCGAGATACTCCTGCTCCGGTTGTCCTGGCGTAGGTACGAGTATTGCTTTTTTTCTGTGATGTATTATATCCATTACACTGCTGTATCCACTCCTGCAAATGATTGCCGTTGATTTTGAAACCAGTTGAGATAGTATGCTTCGCGATACATTGGGATAGTATGTCTTGTTTCCTTCCTGAACCGGTGCAGCAGTGTCCTCAGGTAATCCTCGTACAAAAGATACAGGATGAGGATAGGATTGAACATCCGGCATCAATTGCTTTTCCCATTGTGTACGTAAAGGCTCCGGCCCGGATAATAATATCAACAAATGCCCTTGCTCTTCAGGTACTTTTACTTTTTCAATTCCGGATAGCCAGCCTATGTATTCAACAGGTATATCCGGAAGTTTTTTTGGATGCGACAATGCGCCAGCCAACGTAATATCCCCTTTTATATCGGGTACCCAACAGGCATCAAAGTGTTTAAGTTTTTGATATTTTATTTTCTGTACCAGTTGATCGGAGAATGTGCCCAATCCGGTTTTCAATCCCAGTTGATGCGTAATAAAAATGGAAGGTATATCCGTATGAAACATCCCGAAACGATTGTCAGAAATCACCGCCTTGAATCGATGGTGCTTTTGTTGTTCCTTAAGCCATTGGTGTTCTTTTCTGGTTTGTGATAATAATTGAGGTATTTGCTGAATCATCCGCGCAGCAAATAAACCTGCAGTGCGGCTATACGTAAACGTATGTGAAGGAACAGTGAGGTGCAATAATTGAGGAAAAACCTGTTGTAACAATACCCCCGAAGAACCCGATGTGCCTAACACCACTTCATATTCATGTTCCAGTAACATTCGGATAATCGGTATGCAGCGTGTGGCATGGCCCAAGCCCCAATCAAGAGGAGATACCAATATTTTTTTCTGCGCTGAAACCATAAATGAATACCGGTCAAGTATATGCGAATATTTGTAAAGGTAGAAAAACTTACATAGCCTGTATGCGCACAGGTATATTGAATTGGTTTTTCAATTCTTATGGGAATATGCAGTAATTTGGAGTGTCAAACCAATTTCATGTTCAGTAACGGATCCATATCCGATACCGCAGAAGAGCGTTATCCGGGTTTAACAGATGCCGAAGCAGAAGCTTTGTTGAAAAAGCACGGCCTCAACAAACCGGTACAAAAGAAGAGTACCTTTTTTGAATATATATTTTCTGTGGTTGCTGAGCCTATGTTCATTTTATTGCTCGCGGCCTGCACTATTTATTTTTTACTGGGCGAACATGCAGAAGCCTTTACCTTATTGGCCGCTTTGTGTTTTGTGGCAGGAATCGATGTGTTTCAATCGTTCAGAAGTCAGAAGGCTATTAAAGCCCTGTCGGCCATTATCCGAAAAAAAGCCCAGGTGATTCGCAACGGAACGCGTGTACGGATACATTCAGATAACATTGTGCCCGGCGACATACTGATATGTGCCGAAGGCGAAGTGGTTCCGGCAGATGCACAGATATTGCAATCCAACGATTTTGCCGTGAATGAATCGGTGCTCACCGGTGAATCGGCCGCGGTTCAAAAATTTAAAGACGAAAAAATTCTCCAGGGAACCTTAGTGGTGAGCGGATACTCTACAGCCCTCGTGATGGCCACCGGAAAAGAAACTACATTATCCGGCATCAGTGAACTGGTATCTACCACCGGTAAGGAAAAAACACCTCTACAACTGAAAGTAAACAAATTTGTTCGCGCCATGGTAATTTGGGGTGCACTTGCATTTCTGTTTGTATGGGGCTATTATTGGTGGCAAAGTGGTCATTTATTAACAGGCTTGTTACATGGTTTAACGATGGCCATGTCGGTATTGCCGGAAGAAATTCCGGTAGCTTTCTCCACTTTTATGGCGCTGGGTGCATACCGTTTGTTACAAAAAGGAATCATCGCCCGCAGTCCTCGTGTAGTGGAAACATTAGGTGCTGCAACCGTCATTTGCCTCGATAAAACAGGCACCCTCACACAGAACCTGATGCAGGTTACATACACCTACGATGCCCATTCGGATGTGGAGCATGATTTCAACACAAACATAACGGCGAATCCGGTGTTGGAATATGCTATGTGGGCGAGTGAGATTTCACCATTCGATCCCATGGAAAAGTCAATACACACTTTTTATGGGAAGGCATTTCAAACAGATGAACGTGTAAACACCCGGATGATTAAAGAATATCCGTTAGGTGGTCATCCACCGGTAATGACTCATATTTTCAGGCACAACGACGGAAGAGTCATCATTGGTTGTAAAGGGGCGCTGGAGGGTGTTTTAGCAATGTGTGGTGTGCCTGAAGAAATGAAAAGGCAAATACTTAAACGCGGAGAAAACTATGCAGCCCGTGGGTATAGGGTGTTGGGAGTAGCAAAAGGACATTGGCCAAATGAAATGTTTCCGGAAACCCAAAAAGAAATCCCCTGTACTTTTTTGGGCATCATTACTTTTTATGATCCGCCGGATCCACACATCCCTGAAGTCATCAATTCGTTTTACGCCGCCGGAGTTGACGTGAAAATGATTACAGGCGATTATCCCGAAACTGCACTCGCCATCGCGAAGCAAACGGGTATACATACCCATGTCTGTTTACAAGGAAGCGATATTGAGCCAATGAGTGATGAAGCACTGGCCGCAGTGGTACAACAAACCCCAGTCTTCGCACGTGTATCTCCCGTTCTGAAATTGCGCATCATTGAAGCCTTGAAGCAACAGGGTGAAATTGTATCCATGACCGGTGATGGTGTGAATGATGCACCCGCATTGAAAGCCGCGCATATTGGTATTGCAATGGGTAAACGTGGAACGGATGTAGCACGTGGTGCCGCCGGTTTGGTGTTGTCAAAGGATGATATCGGTAAAATGACAGACGCTATCTACCTCGGACGGCGCATCAACGGAAACTTCCTGAAAGCTATCCGTTACATCATATCTATCCATATTCCTATCATATTACTGGTCATGTTTCCGGCTTTTTTTAACTGGATGCCGGATATGTTGTTCTCTCCTGTACATGTTATTTTTCTCGAATTATTAATGGGGCCCACCTGTTCAATCGTCTACGAAAATGAACATACACCGATTTCTGATTTAGGCCGACCCGTAGCATCCGGCTCCTCCCTGCTGCAACGTTCGCAGCTAGGCATTACCGTTATACAAGGATTGATGATTGCTGCGGGATGCACATTTGCAGGGTTATATGCCTATAATCATGGTTTAGGTGATTCAGCTTTACGAACATATGTTTTTGCAACACTGGTTCTGAGTAATATCATGCTTACCCTGGTGAATCGCTCATTTAAAAAATCTATTTGGCGTACCATTCGGGTTAAAAATCAATGGATGCCATGGATGTTAATCATCACCCTGCTGTTGTTGTTGGTTATTGTGTATGTCCCACAAGCCAATAACATTTTCCAGGTTATTCCTTTGAACCCAACCGAATGGTTAATCCCTGTCCTTCTCGCCATTGTGAGTACTGGATGGTTTGAGGTGTGGAAATATTATAGTTCAAAGAGATAAATATTAAGTATATTCATATTGAATAATATATAAACCTCAATCGTACACAAATGAATCAGACATATATTCATCTGTTGATGAACCATATCCCTGCAGTGGGAACCGTTTTTGCCTTGCTGGTTTTACTGTATGGTATCTATAAAAGGTCGTATCATACACAACGTGCAGCATACTTTCTTCTTTTGGTTGCAGCTATTGGATCAGGCATTACATTTTTTACTGGCGAAGGTGCAGAAGAATTCGTGGAGAATTGGGCAGGATTTTCAAAATCAGCTATTGAAGATCATGAAGATGTAGGTAAGCTGGCCTGGTTGTCCATGTTGCTGGTTGCTATTGGTGCCACCGGCGCACTGATATTGATGAAGAAAAAATCTGATTTGTATCGGTCATACAGCTATATTATGGTGTTGATTGTAGCAATAAGTATTGCCGTTTCTGCCTATGCAGGATTCCTGGGAGGAAAGATTCGTCATACCGAAATACATTCTACGCAACAGGATGTGCAGGAGTCAGATTAAGGTTTGCAACGAACCTATTGCTTGTATGCATTCTTTGTATTTGAATGAATGTGTATTATATTATCAATTGAAGCTTTTCATACTATTTTGATTGCAAAATCATCCGCATCGCTTTATCTTCGAAAAAATTTAATCATCGATCAATTATCTTTCATGCAACTTTTTCAAAAAGCCCTCGGGATAGTTTTGTTTTTATTCTCTTTTCATTTCGTTGTGTCAGCGCAAATAACCGCGTTAACCAGTACAGGTAGGGAAGTGTTTTTATATGAGGATGGACGTTGGGAATACGCTGTAGATGCTCCTGTTGAAAAAACAGAGTACAGTGAAAATAAGGAGACTTTTAATAAACCTGCTGCATCTCGATTTCCTGTAAAAAGTACTAAGGTTGACATAACGGTGTTTATGGATGCTTCTAAATGGTCTTTCTCGAAAGGTACAGCAGACGATGCTTCAGAGTATAAATTTCAATTGAAAGGTGAGGATGCGTATGCCATGCTGATAACCGAACGTGCTGAAATACCACTCGAATCTCTGGCACAAATTGCTTTGTCTAACGCACGTGAAGTATCCAGCGATGCGCAAATCGTTATGGCGGAATACAGAAAAGTGAATAATATGCGTGTACTCTGCATGCAAATGAAAGGCACCATGCAGGGAATCAAGTTTATGTATTACGGGTATTATTATTCAAATGAAAACGGCTCTGTACAATTTGTTACTTACACGGTTCAGAACTTATTCGAAACGTATAAGAAAGAAATGGAGTGGCTCCTCAACGGCCTCACCGAAAATAAATAACTACTACGCTGATTTCAAATGTTTCATTTTTTTATTGAGGTGATCCAATAAACTGAGCTTTTCATATTTTCCATAGTCTGATACATGTAGGTATATGAGCGTAGCCTGAATGTTTACATGTCCTAACCATTTTTGTATCTGTACAATATTCACACCCGATTCCAGTAAATGGGTTGCATAGGTATGGCGCAAGGTGTGAACCGAAACCCTCTTAGTAATGCCGGCCCTTTTAACCGCTTGTTGTACTGCCCACTGAACACCCTTTTGAGAATACCCCCTGTCAAAATCGCCGCCTCTGTCTAAGGTGATTTTCTTTGACCCTCTGATATTAAACAACCATTGTACCGGTTTGTTTTTCTGTATGTATTTCCTGAGTTGATTTTTTAATGATTTACCCATAGGTACAATGCGTTCCCGGTTGCCCTTACCGTTTCTAATGAGTATCGTCTTCCGGTCAAAGTCTAGGTCTCTTACTTCTAACATCCGTACTTCTTTACAACGCATACCACACTCATATAACAAACTGATAAGAATTCGATGTTTTTCTATCATACGTACACTCAATAATTGCATCATTTCATTGAAACTTAATACCACCGGCAAACGTGTCTCATGTTTTATACTGGGTAATTTTGCAAGTTTACGTTTTATCCGAAGTGCTCTAAACATGTAACTTAACCCATAAACGGTGAATTTGAAATAACTCAATGATGGTGTTGTGCTTCTTTGCTTAAGCATGTATAAATAATCATCAATCTCTTCCCGGGTAAGGGTGTCGGGTCTTTTGTTATAATGTAGCGCAATGACAGAAACGTACCGGAGGTAATTTTTGAATGTGCTGGCACTGGTGCCATTGTTTATCATCTGCTTCTTTAGTTGTTCCAGAATTTTTAGGAATCCGGGTATTTGATGGATAGCCCGTGTTATGACTGAATTTTTCTGGAAGTTGATTTCATATTCCTGCATCATCGTTTAAAAATTTTGAACACAAAAACGAAATCATCTACACGTTATTTTACAAAGTGTAGAATTTTATTCTCATTTGTATGTACTTATTCTTTCATATTGTATAAATTACAATTCTAAATCCCGGATAAATGAAAATCATTTTAGCGATTGGTGCCGGTAGTATGATAGGAGGGGTGCTCCGATACCTGATGGTTTTGTGGAGCGGACAAAAACAATCCGGCGACTTTCCCTTGGGAACCCTGTTGGTGAACCTCATCGGCTGCCTGCTCATTGGCATTATATATCAATTGAGTGAACATTGGGACCTTTCTACTGAATGGCGCCTGGCGATTACTACAGGTTTGTTGGGCGGATTTACAACTTTTTCAGCCTTTTCATTGGAAACAGTAACCATGCTCCGGGATGGATATACCGGCGCTGCTCTTTTCTACCTGCTGCTGAGTGTAGGAGGCGGGCTACTGGCTACATTTGCAGGTTTTGCTATAACCAGATGGGCTACTTCAACCGGATAATCTAAAACATCTTTCTATGGGTCGTTGGTTTCGGATATGGACACTTTTATTGATACTGTTTGGGTATAACGGTTATGCTCAAACGCACTGGTTACAGGATATTCCGAAAGTCGGAAAGCTCCCATTAAAAATTTCCATAGAATATAAATCAGCTGATAAAGGAATACAAATCGACTCACTGACATGGAGCCAGGCCGGACTGCAAGCACTTGAGTTGTATAACGAAACATTTAGGTATTTTGTACGCGAATCCGTTACAGCCGAAAATACAAATGTGTATATCATCTCCAGAATACATTCAGAGGAACAAAAGTATTGGGTATGCCTGTTTGATAAGAGCCACCGGTTGTCTGATTTCCTATTGGCTGCATACGACAACAGCGAAGGGTTTCTTACCCGTGAATCACGCATATTGCCTCAGGGATATATCGAAATAACGGAATACAGTGAATTTGAAGGTTCAGAAGAACAATGGAAGTACAGCATCAACGGGTTGAAATTCAAAAAGGTGAATTAACGTCACTCTCCCATGGTTCTGTTGATTTTATCAATATTCAAACTGTTGGCCATAGCAGTGAATATTTGAAAATACGCACCCTCTTGAGCAAAGAGTACTTCATGCGTCCCCTGTTCGGCAATAGAGCCCTTTTCCATCACAATGATATTTTCCGCATCAATGATCTGTGCGATGCTGTGTGAAATAATAATGACCGTTCGGTTCTTTTTGATGGCGTCGAGGCTCAATTTAATTTGTTCAGTGGCAATGGCATCTAAACTGGCGGTTGGTTCATCGAGAAATATAATCGCCGGGTCTTTTAAGAATAATCTGGCGATCGCAATCCGCTGTTGTTGCCCGCCCGATAGTTGCCGGGCATCTGCTTCATATCCATTTTTCAGTTGAATGATTTGTTCATGTATGTACGCCTTACGGGCTGCCTGTTCTACTTCTTCATCTGTAGCATTCAGTTTTCCATATTTGATATTTTCTTTGATGGTTCCTTGAAAAATATGATTCTTCTGCAAAACAATTCCAATGTTTTTTCGGAGGTGATGTGTATCAATTTCCCGGATGTCTGTACCATCCAGCAAAATGCTGCCATTGTCTGGTTCGTATAATTTATCCAGTAGATTGATGAGGGTGCTTTTTCCCGCTCCACTCAATCCTACCAGTGCAGTAATTTTATTGGCGGGAATATCCACCGTTACATTCTGTAAGGCCTGATTGCCATTGGGGTACCTGAAACTAACGTTGTTCAATCTAAAGTTTCCCTGAATGTTTTCAGGTTGAATATTTCCGCCCTGTTCTTGCTCCTGTGTGGCCTCAACAATATCAAAGAATCCTTCTGAATAAATGAGTGCATCATTGATTTCATCGTATATGCGGTGCAGTTGGCGGATGGGTGCCGATACATTATTGAATAGCAGGATGTGGAACATAATGGCTCCAATACTCATCGTGCCGTTTAATACAAAGTAGGCGGTGAGTATAATAATAGCCACCACTCCAAACTGTTCCAGAAAAACTTTTACACTGTCAAACAGAAAACTCAGTTTTCGGGTCTGCATTTGGTTTTCTGTGATATTATACTGTATGTTGCGGTGTTTGGAGGCTTCTGCGGGTTCATTGACAAACGATTTTATCACCGTGATAGATTCTATCAAGCTGATGATGCTGTTGTTTTTGGTTTCCCGGTATGTGCGCATCCTCCGCCGAAATCCACTTAGCTTTTTGGCCTGTAACTTCCCAATATAGAAGTATAAGGGGATGATGAGCAAGCTGGTGATTCCGATATACACATTCGCCAGGAACATAAATACCAATGCTGCTATGGAGTTGGCAAACAAGGGCATAATGTCAATAAAAAAGTTTTGTACTAAACGGGTTAAACTCGAAATACCCATGTCAATCCTGGTTTGTAGTTTCCCGCTTTCATTTTCAGGCGATGTATAAAATGCCATCCGGTACGTGAGTATTTTTTCAACAATCATTTGCGCCAGATCTCTCGAAATTTCAATCCTAAGCTTTTCACCATAAAATTTTTGTCCGAACTGAACAAGTGCAAAAATGATTTCCTTCGATAATAAAATGACAGAGATGGTAACAAGGATGTTATAACCTCCCGCCAGCGATGCACCGTCTGCAAGCAGTGAACTGATGGAGTCTACCGTGTAACGCAATACATGCGCATTCACCTGTGCCAGAAACGACCCAATGATGGTTAAAAATAATGTGCCTACAACCAGCCAACGATAGGGTTTTACAAAGGGTGATATTTTTCTGAAAAGTTGAAATATGGTCATGGATACATTGTCGGTGGTTAAAGTTAACAACTACTTCACAAAATACCGGCCCATTCATGTGTGTAATCATCGTGGGTTCAATGTTTTAATTCTAATTTCAATGGCCATTACAATCCTTCATCTGATGCCTTGCTTATGAAAGTTTTTATCATACTTATCTTACTGTGCTGCATTGGTTTTATTCGTTGTTCATCCAACAAAACTGAACACCCTTTAGATAATGTGGCTTCCGGGGCTCATCCGGCCGGAGATATATTTTCGGGCGGACAAACCATTTCCGAACGATTCCCATCACCAGCTGGTTATAAAAGAAAGCCTTTCTCTGAACGCTCTTTCGCAACGTATATGAGAAACGTTCCGCTTAAACCGTATGGAGCCAAAGTGCAATATTACAATGGAGCTATCAAAGACCGGCCGGGGGTGTATGCCGCAGTGGTTGATATGCCCATCGGTACAAGAGATTTACATCAATGCGCCGATGCGGTGATGCGTTTGTACGCTGAATATTTGTACAGTCAAAAACGATACAACGAAATTTGCTTCAACTTCTTATCAGATGGAAAACCCCGGTGCTACAACGACCATGTAGCCGGAAACCGCTCCTATGAAGCGTTCTGGAAATATTTGGAATATGTGTTTGCGTACGCCAATACTACATCTTTGTATAACCAGATGGAACCGGTTACGCATATACGCGATCTTAAACCGGGTGATGCGTTTATTGAAAAGAAATCTCCGTATGGACATGCCGTACTGATAGCCGATATGGCAGTAGATGAGGATGGCAATGCATTATACCTTCTGGTACAGAGTTATATGCCCGCACAGGAAATTCAAGTGCTGGTCAATCCTTCCGATAACAAACTTTCGCCCTGGTATAAAATTTCTTCCGGCACCCTCGTTACACCTGAATGGCGCTTCGGTTCACAACACGCCCGGAAGTTAAGGGCATTACACAAATATTAAACGAAGCAGGTATGCAATGAGTAGCAT
>JAHBTM010000033.1 GCA_019638635.1 Ferruginibacter sp.
GATTCTGGTTGATTTGCTCCGCAATCTTTGACGATTGGATTCTGGCAGTATGTGCCCGGTGAAAAATGGGTATTCCAATGCCTACCTGTACCGAGTTAAAGCGGGATGACCGGTTGTAAAAAACATTATCGGCGCCTGTGCCTTTCATGGTCATGCTGTTGAATGCCATAGAAATATCGGGCAATAATTTTGAACGCATTAACCGGGTTTGATGAGCAGAAACCATCACGGCTTGTTTCAATAAACGAATATCGGGATGTTGCTGCATCTGCACTGTGTCTGACAGTGCGGATGTATTCAAGTAGATGGGTTCTTCTTTAGGAAGATATGCAACCGACGTATTGAGTAACCATTGAAACTTCAAGTGAAGGATTTCAATATCCTGCTGGAGTTGTTGCAATTGAATAGACATTTGTGCACGTTGACTTTCAGCCAATGATTTTTCGAGTATATTACTCTCCCCCAGAATGAAGCGTTGTTGAGCATTGCCTGCGAATACCGCATACAAGCTGTCTGTAAATTCCAGAATGGCTTTCTTTTCTTTCAAATACAAAATCTGAAAATACACTTCACTTACCTCTTTTTTCAACTTTGCTTCATTGGATTCAATCTGAATTAAACTAGACTTGTAGATTTCATTTTGCAATGATTTCTGCCTTGTGTACACTGTGGGAAAACTGATTGTTTGTGCAATACCTAATCTTGAATCGTTATATATTGAATTAATTTGTCCGTACTCCGTTGCAATGATTGTTCCGGGGATATCTACACTAGCCGATTTCAGTTTTTGTTCGTAGGCTGATTGTAAGTGAGCATTCTTAATCCGCAGATTATTATTTACTGCGGTATCTAACGCTGCCTGTAATCCGATGTATAGCTGTGCATTGGAAAGTGTCGGTAGCAGCATCATGGTAATACACACAGCGAGTTTCTTTTTATTACGAGTAGCTTTCATATTTAATTTTTCGATCATGATGTATAAGACAGGAAGTACGAATAATGTAAGCATCGTTGCAATCAGCAACCCGCCAATTACCACAGTTGCCAGAGGGCGTTGTACTTCTGCGCCGGAGCCATTGCTAAGCGCCATGGGCAAAAACCCGAGTGAGGCCACACTGGCTGTCATTAATACGGGCCTTAGCCTCGATTGTGCACCGCTTAACACGATTTGCTTTAAGTCGGTTATGCCGCTCTCCTTGATACGATTGAATTCTGCAATCAATACAATGCCGTTTAAAACAGCCACGCCGAACAAGGCTATGAAACCCACACCGGCACTGATACTGAAAGGCATATCCCTCAAAGCAAGAAAGAAAATTCCCCCAATAGCAGAGAGTGGAATGGCGGTATAAATCAGGACTGCCTGCCTAAGTGAGTGGAAAGCAAAATACAGCAATGTAAAAATGAGTAACAACGAAACCGGCACAGCAATACTTAGTCGTTTACGTGCTGCTATGAGGTTTTCAAAACTTCCGCCATAATCTACATAATATCCGGGAGGAAGAGAGAGATCCTTATCTACTTTCTGTTGTAAATCATTCACCACGGTTTGTACATCTTTTCCACGCACATTAAAGCCCACCATGATTCGGCGCTTAGCATCTTCCCGTTGAATCTGGTTCACACTTTCTCCTACGAAAACATCAGCAACCTGTTGTAATGGAATTTGGTTACCCTCAGGAGTTGATAGGAGCAATTGTTGCACATCCTCTAATCTTTGACGCTGATTTCCGGCCAGGCGTACCACTAAGTCAAATCGTTTTTCATCTTCAAAAATTAGACCGCTGCTTTCTCCGGCGAAAGCCGTATTCAGTGCCCGGTTCATATCCGAAATATTCAATCCGTGTTGAGCAATCATTGGCCGGTTGTAACGCACAATCACCTGAGGCAAACCGTTGATAGGTTCAATGTATACATCGGTGGCTCCATCGGTATGCGATGCAATGTTGCCCATTTTTTCGGCATACTTCACCAGCGTATCGAGGTTTTCTCCAAAAATTTTACAAACCACATCTTGTTTGGCACCGGTCATCAATTCATTGAAACGCATTTGAACGGGATACTGAAATCCAAAAGTTACACCGGGAATATCGCTGAGAGCCGTACTCATTTTATCAGATAATTCATTAAACGTTTTTGCGGAAGTCCATTCGCTTTTCTTCTTCAAAATCACCATCATATCGGCAGCATTCATGGGCATTGGATCCACGGGAATTTCACCGCTTCCAATTTTACCAACCACTTTAACCACTTCCGGGAATTGTTCCTTTAATACTTTAGCCCCTTGTAAACAAGCCTCGGTTGTCGTTTGCAGGTTGCTTCCGGTAAGCACCCGGGTATCGACGGCAAAATCTCCTTCTTCCAAACTTGGGATAAATTCACCACCCAATCGCGACAATATGAAGAATGCAAAAACACCCAGTACCACCACCAGGCTCAACAAAATTTTTGGAAACTGCAGCACACGTGAAAGTGCTTTGTGATATACATTTTCAAGGGATTGCATCCATTTATCTGACCAATTTTTACTTTGTGCATTTACATTTTTCAAGACCAATGCACTCATCATGGGCACGTACGTGAGAGATAAAATAAAAGCGCCAATCAGTGCGAATGCCACTGTTTGAGCCATAGGTTTAAACATCTTTCCTTCAATACCGCTCAAACTCAGAATAGGTAGATACACGATGAGGATGATGATTTGTCCGAACACCGCACTATTCATCATTCTTCCTGAAACCTGCATGACGCGGCTATCCATTTCGGATTGATTTACCCGTGAAACTGCTTGTTGTTTATGCAGCATGTGCATTACCGCTTCTACGATAATCACCGCTCCGTCAACAATAAGTCCAAAATCCAGCGCCCCAAGGCTCATCAGGTTACCACTGACACCGAACTGGTTCATCATAATCACTGCAAAGAGCATGGATAAAGGAATCACAGATGCCACAATAAAACCGGCCCGCACGTTGCCTAAAAAAACCACTAATACAAAAACCACTATCAATGCACCTTCCAATAGATTTTTTGAAACCGTTGATATGGCATTATCCACCATTTTTGTGCGGTCTAGAAAAGGCTCAATTTCCACTCCTTCGGGCAAAGTTTTTTCGATCTGTTCAATCGCTGATTTCACTTTTTTAATTACGTCGCTGCTATTTCCGCCTTTAAGCATCATCACTACGGCACCAGCCACTTCACCATCATCGTTGTAGGTCATTGAACCATAGCGGATCGCATGTCCGGTTTGAACTTCGGCGATATGTTTAATCAACAGGGGGGCTCCGGAAGCTGTATGTTTCACCACCACGTGATTGATATCTTCTACACTACCCAGTAAGCCTTCACTTCGTATATACAGTACCGTTGATTTCTTTTCGATGTATGCGCCTCCTGTATTTTCATTATTTCGTTTGAGTGCATCGAATACATCCTGAATGGTAACCTGATGGGCATGTAGCTTGTTTACATCGATAGCTATTTCGTATTGTTTGAGTTTGCCACCGAAACTACTTACATCCGCTACGCCCTGCACACCCAGGAGTTGGCGCCGGATAATCCAATCCTGTATGGTTCTCAATTCAGTGAGATTGTATTTTCCTTCGTAACCTGCCTTGGGTTTAACCACATACTGATATATTTCGCCTAACCCAGTTGTAACCGGTGCCAGCTCAGGGTTTCCAATACCATCGGGTATTTGAGCTTCTGCAATTTTTAACCGTTCGGTAACCTGTTGGCGGGCCCAGTACACATCAACATCGTCTTCAAACACAATGGTGATGAGCGATAGCCCGAATCTGGAAAAACTTCTGATTTCCTTTATTCCCGGTATATTGCTATTGGCCTGTTCAATGGGAAATGTAATTAACCGTTCTACATCCGGTGCACCCAATGAGGGTGTTGATGTGATCACCTGTACCTGATTGTCGGTAATATCCGGTACAGCATCAATGGGTAACCGGGTTACTTCATAACTGCCATATCCAATCAATGCAAGTACAAATAGACCTATTAATAATTTGTTCTTGATAGAGAACGCAATAATCTTATTCAACATAAGAGGAAGAATTAGAATGAATCAATGAGTGTGAACACCGATAAACGGCATCACTTATCACACAACCCTGAGCGGGTGATGTTTGAACCATTAACTCATTCGGGGCGGTTGCCAGATATTGCTAAGGATTTCAGTGCCTGCAAACGACTCTCGCAAAGGAACGGGTTGCTGTTCCTGCAGGATGTAGAAACATTTCAAATCCAGGCTATAATAATGTGGGATGTAAGGAATATGTATCCCGGTATGTGCATGATGATCAAAAGGCAGCTTTTCGTGGTCAGGATGATTCTTCTCATGTTCCGGATGAAACTCCTCAAACATATGTTCATGGATAAACTCTACAAATGAAACCGGTTCGCCAATTGCATTGTGATGTTGATAATGCTGAACCACGGCCGGTAAATGTAATATAAAACGAACCGCATCTCCGGGTAAAGCAATTCCGGAAATGCATATAATCCATATGGCAGATCTAAAGAATCTCACTGTGCAAAGGTATAAGTTAAATTTAAATTCATACATGATATCAGTCAGCCACTACGTAATTTTGAAACAGCACACATTCCTTCAAACTACTTTATTTTGTGTAACCTATTGAACGAACGAAAACTATGACATTACATCCTTTGGTAGTATTCATTGGCGGGCTCATAATTATATTGTTAGGAGCAGAGTTTGTGTTAAGAAGTGCGTCTCGTATTGCGGCTATGTTGGGAATTAGGCCCATTATTATCGGACTAACGGTTGTGTCTATTGGCACCAGCATGCCGGAGTTGGCTGTGGGCATAACGGCTGTTTCAGAAGGATATGGATCGCTTGCAGTAGGAAATATTGCCGGTACGAATATGCTGAATATATTGTTCATACTGGGATTAAGTGCTGCGCTAAAACCACTCCCCTTGCATCAACTCAGCATCAAGCTCGATGTACCTGTAATGATTGGGGCAGCCATTATTTTATTTATGATGGCTCTGGATGGCGAAATTTCAAGGCTTGAAGGGGTGTTTCTATTTGTCTCAGCCATTGTATATGTGATCGTGCTGATCAGGATGAGTAAAAAAGAAAGTGCTGTATTGAAAAAGGAATATGAAGAAGAGTACAGCCCCAATGCATTGTTAAATAAACCGGGGACCCTGTCTATTGTTGGGAATTCAATATTGTTGATTTCCGGCATTGGTTTTTCTGTACTGGGGGCCAACTTGTTGGTAGATGGTGCGGTAGATATTGCGCTGTCCTTAGGGATTTCAGATGCACTCATTGGCTTAACCATAGTGGCTATTGGCACATCGGCACCAGAATTAGCCACTACCATCATGGCGACAATCAAGAATGACAGGGACGTAGCCATCGGAAACCTGATAGGCAGCAGCATATCGAACATCCTCGTTATTTTAGGATTAACCACCATGGCCTCCCCGAACGGTATTGATGTGAGTAGTGATATACAATGGCTCGACCTACCGCTCGCAGCAGCTGTTGCTATCGCCTGTTATCCCGTATTCAGAAGCAACAAAATGGTTTCCCGTGCGGAAGGAATTGTGTTTGTAACAATATATCTCATTTACCTCAGTTCACTTATCTTATTACGCACTTAATCGGTGTTTAAAATATAGTTTCACACCAAACACATCGTAAAAAATAAAAAATATTGATTGTATTTAATTTCTTTATCGTAATATTGCAATATATATTTAAAATTATGGGAGCAACCAAAACCGAACATTTTTCATCGAAAGTGAATGCCATAGCTGCACTGGCTAAGGCAATGGGACATCCGGCAAGGGTAGCCATTGTTGAACACCTTTTAAAGGTGAATGGCTGTATCTGCAACGACATTGTAAATGAACTACCGCTATCCCAACCCACCATTTCTCAACATCTGAAAGCACTTAAAGAGGCCGGTATAATTCAGGGTGAGGTGGAAGGCAACTCTATTTGTTATTGTATAAACCCTAAAGCCATCCATAAACTTGAGGCGTACTTTGGGAAACTCTCTTCGAAATTAAATACGTCTAATCTAAATTGTTGTACCTAATAAAATGTTTATCAATGAATACTTCAGATAATATCAAAGCGATGGTGAAAGAAAAATACAGTGAAATTGCTATCCAGTCTAAAGAAATCAATCAGTCGTCCTGTTGTGGTTCCGGAGCTTGTTCCACAGAAGTTTACAACATAATGAGTGACGACTACGACCAACTGAAAGGATACCACAGTGACGCTGATCTGGGTTTAGGTTGTGGATTGCCAACAGCTTTTGCAGGAATTCAACCCGGACAAACAGTAGTTGATTTAGGTTGTGGTGCAGGCAATGATTGTTTTGTTGCCAGAAATGAAACTGGTGACACAGGGCGGGTAATTGGGATCGACTTCACTCCGGCTATGATCAACAGGGCCCAAGCGAATGCGAAAACCCTGGGCTTTGAAAACGTAGAATTTATTCAGGGCGATATAGAACTTATGCCATTGAAGGAGCACGTGGCTGATGTAGTAGTGAGCAATTGTGTGTTGAATCTTGTTCCCAATAAGCAAAATGTGTTTAATGAAATATTCCGGATACTTAAACCGGGCGGACATTTTAGCATATCGGATGTAGTACTTGAAGCGCCATTGCCTGAGTCTATCAAAAACA
Source organism: Ferruginibacter sp. (assembly GCA_019638635.1). Classification (GTDB taxonomy): domain Bacteria; phylum Bacteroidota; class Bacteroidia; order Chitinophagales; family Chitinophagaceae; genus Ferruginibacter. The sequence continues at coordinate 6,693 of JAHBTM010000033.1, forward strand.
CCGCTGAACTATATGCGGGTTGTGTTGCAGGAGCCATTTTAAAAGATGAATACCTGAACATTATTCGTTCGGCAGGTTTTACACAAATAAAAATTCAACAAACCAAACCCATACAGATTCCGCTGGATATTTTAAATCAGTATCTAACTGAAGAAGAGGCCAAACGGTACCATACAGAAAAAACAGCCATTGTGAGTATTACGGTGTACGCTGAAAAACCTCAAACCTGCTGTTGCGGTTCAAATGGAAATTGTAGTTCTGCAAAGTAAATGATTTAAAAACGACACCCGGTATCATGCTTGCATAGTATAAACCGACCTCAGATGTGCGCAATCCATTGGTTGATTGAGGTTGAATGTAAATAACAGCTTAGCCGGTGATGTTATTTCATTTTAACGCTGTAGGTACATCTAAATTCCAATGCGTTCATTGCCCTTCATGAGGGTGTACACTGCGATATCGTAATATGTTTGATTAAAATAAATTCGATCTTTAAAATGAGCTTCTTTTTTAAAACCCAGCGATTCAAGTAAAAAAATAGCTCCGCGGTTTTCGGGAGATACTTTTGCCTCAATGGTATGCAGTTCCATCTCTTTTAAACCAAAAGAGATAATGGCACACATTGCTTCCATAGCAATATGCTTTCCCCAGAAATCCACGGATAGTTCGCCCCCTATTTCAGCACGGTTATTTGTGAAATCAATTTGATTATAGCCACAAGTTCCGATGATGGCATTCTGATCCCTCAATATACCCGCCCATCCAATAGCCAATTTGTCGTTATATGCTTTTCGGGTTTTTTCTATCAACGCCACAGAATCCTCAACCGTTTGCATAGGTTGGCGTGAAATGAACTGATTGACACGGCCGCTGGAGCGCATTTCAAAAATTTGTTGGGCATCTGAAACGCGTATATCCCTTAGAGTGAGTCTGGGTGTTTTAATAACCGGAAACGTACTAAATATTGCCTGATTCATGCTCATTCATTGATTGTAATACAATAAGATATTATATTGGTTAATTGGTGTTCATCGTTAAACATATACAGATCACAGGCAGAAACGATCGACAATATTTTTTCACCCTTGCTGAATCGGGCTGTACCATTCACTACCACTTTATTTCCTTCCATGACCACATTGTGTATTGTAAACTCAGTATGTACCGAATTGAAATACTCAGTCACGCTATTGCAATTATCTATAATTGCGCTTTTGTCATTAAAACAGGAAGTTCCGACTACTTCCCAGCATGCATCATCAGAAATATGGTCGTACACCTTATGAAATACACCGGTAGAAAAATGTTGTGCAATCTCACTTATTTGAACTTTACTCATCAGTAGTTTAAAATTTATCTGATTGTTAAATGATTGAACAAAATAACCATGAGAAAAAATGGTTAGGTTAATGTTTTTGATCTACTTTTTTGGTTCTGATAAAAATCATTGCTACCGCGGTGGTTATTACACCCATTACGAAAGAGCCAAACAACCCCTTCACTGCATAATTGTTATAGTTGAAATTATTTTCTGCCGCTTCAGTATTCGGGAAATACCCTAATTCCACAGACCGCTTAATCACGTTAGGAAAAAATTCAGGAGTAATCACATACGTTGTCACCCATTGAGTGAGAGGAGATAACATTGCAATAAAAGAAGACAAAATGATGCCGGATATCAAGCCTTGGATATATGTCATCTGCCCTCCGTAAAATGTTTGCTTTTTATCTTTTAATGCCAACACCATCAACCAAATTGCAGGTATGGCAAAAAGATTGGTCAAATAGAGGTGATAATCTATATACCTTCCATGCAAACCACTAAGCTTTTCTAACCACATCCATACCAAAACCATCATTGAAAAATAAATGGCCCATTTGAATTCAATCTGAACAGCTTTCATACTGGATATTTTTATTTGACAACAAGGAACAAAGTAATATCATCAATTACAACTTCACTGTAAATATTTTAAGTACTTTATCTCTTACATTTTGAATGCAGGCCTCTGCAATTGTATATGAATAGTTTTAAAAGTTTCTTCTAAGTGAACAGAAAAATATTTACGGAATAAATCGCAACGAATTGAACAGTACTTAATTTTGTAACTAAAAATATATGATACCATTACCGCACTGAAAAACGATTACATTTTGTCGGGTGTAATAGGATTGGGCACTAAGTTTTTAACCGGTTGAATACTCCGCAGATACGTGTAAACAGCATGCACTTCGTCGTTGGATAGTTTCGTAAAATTCGTCCATGGCATAGGAGGTAATAGCATTCTGCTGCCATCTAAACCTTTAGACTTGCCTTCAGTGAGTGCTTTTTTAAATTGTGCCTCTGTCCAGTTCCCCAACCCTGTGTCATCTGGTGTTAAGTTACTGGCGAAGGACACGCCCCAGGGACCGGCTGCTGCTGTCAGATCTGGATAAAACATAGCAAATCCTTCGGTCAATAATTTTGAATCAAACTTTACCAGGGGTCTGTCGGCCGGGAAACCGGAAAGCATGAGTTCCGGAATAATTTCCGGCCCGTTCGCGCCCATTCTTTTAGGAGAATGACAGTCGTTGCATCCCATAATCGTTACGAGATGCTCTCCCTTTTTAATAACTTCAGTCTCACTAACTACTACGTGTTGTACTTCTGATGCCTTTGTTTCAACAGCATCATTACAAGCAGTGAATACGGCTGATACCATCAATGCACAACCGGCCATTTTAAAAATAAATTTCTTTTTCATTGTCATTTTTTTTACCCGTGCCTACTCTAAATCGGTTTTCGGCAACCCCGAACATTCAACAAATGGGTCAGTATGAATTATAGGGAATCGAAATGATTCATTCCAAAGCAGCTGAGGATTGGCTTGTTTTTAAAATGACGGACAGGTCACAAGGTAAAAATATTTAAATAAAAGTGGTAGCTCATTTTTTATGACTGGTATAATGCCACTGTGTTTGTACCCATTCAAAGGATTCTATTGTTTTAACATCAAAGTCCTCGATCATTCAACATATTCCTTACCTGTTGTATCGATAAATATCATTTTTCCATTCTTCTTTACTTTTTCGTACCCGTTGACAAATAAACCTACCTCAACCGATTCATATAAAAAAGGGACAACAACCTGATTGGAGGGATTGATGAAACCCCATTTACCGTTGAGTTTCACGGCAGCCTTGCCATCCTGAAAAGAAAACAAACTGGCGTCTTCATACTGAAACGGGATGACGGTTTTGCCCATCCAGTCTATAAATCCCCATTTTCCATTGAGTTTTGCAGGTGCAAGTCCTTCAGCTTTAGAGAACAAACCTCCCATTTCATATATTGCCGGTATGATGACTTCATCAAACTCATCATCGAAAAAGCCATACTTTCCATTAGAACCTTTCCATTCATCCATTCTATCCGGACTGAATAATAGAAAAGCGGACGCTGCTTTATCCATTCCCCAAAGTGCATCAATGGATTTATAGTATCCCGCCTTTGCCGATAATTTCAACCATTTTCTTGCTTCATGTAAGTTGGCTTTCACACCATTACCTATGGCATAAAACAAACCCACGTTATGCATTCCCTTAATATATCCTTTTTCTGCAGATTTCAATAACAACACAAACCCTTCCGTAACTTTGTTTTGTTGATACAAAAGGGTTGCCTGCTCAAATTCTTGTTGGCCATTTGAAACGTTCAGCTCGGGTGCGGTGTTACTACCCGTCACATTTACACCTGAAACAGAACGGACCGGCTGTTTGGTTGTCGGGGGATTAGGATTAGTGCTTACCGGAGACGCTTGTGTTTTTGAATGGGCTGTGGTTGATGACTGATTCGCTGTACCAGTATTGTTAGAATATTTAATCACTTTCCCATCTAAACCAACAAATTCATACTTTCCATTTTGTTTGGCAAAAAATTGATTTCGATTGCTTGTAGTAGACAATCCATCGTATATAAGGGGCATAACCAGCTTTCCGTTTAAATCGTAGGCCCCATACTTCTTATCCAATACTACAACTACGTACCCATTCTGTTCCTTCATTACGATGTCATATAATGCAGGCACAATCATTTTACCATTCTTATCTTTCAATCCCTTCTTACCCTCAGCGTTTACAAAAGAAACCAACCCTTGCGCCTGTAAAAATGTTGTAATGGATACGAGCAAAATCAAACTCAATAAACTTCTTAATAACATGCTATTTAATTTTATGATTTATTCTACACCTGGTAATGAATTAAAAGTCAACCACGAACGATATCTATTACACTTAAACATCCCATTCCCAGCGTAACAATGAATAACAGACAGAGTTTTCGTTAACACCCTTCACATTGTAATCTTCGCGTCGAACTCCTTCAAACTTAAATCCATAACGATTCAGAATCCGGATGGAAGGCATGTTATCTTCAGCTACCAATGCCTCCACCCTGTGCAGATTCAATGCTTTATATCCATAATCTAAAACAAACTGCACCGCTTCGGTCATGTATCCTTTATGCTTATGCTCATCACCCCTCAATACATAAAACAACTCCGCTCTTCGGTGAAGGATATTCCACGAATGAAACCCACATTCTCCGATGGGGATGTTCTGTTCTTTTTCTATTAAAAGAAAATAGAATAATGAAAACCGATGGGTTTCCATTCCCTTTTCATGCATGCCTTTGTAATGTTCATATCCCTTGTCATCCAACCCCAAATAATCAACTATAGCTTCTTTACTTTTAGTATTAAACATTTCGTGAATTACCGCGGGTGTGATGCTTTTGAGTATCAAACGAGGAGTCATTATTTCAAGTTGGTTCATCCTATAAAATTGAACATATTTGTGCAGTATAACAACCTTGAATTATACACCATAGTGATGCTCGAATGTAGCTTTTAACCGTTCTGCCAAATCATTAATATCCTCACGTTTGGCAAGCATATTCATCCAACGAACGGGAATGGCTTTCCACCCATACAGTAATGCAGCCAGGCCACCTGTAACAGCAGCGGTGGTATCAGTATCCCCACCCAGATTCACGGCTTTCAAAGTAGCCTCCTTAAAACTGCCTGTTGTTAAAACACACCAAATACTTGCTTCTAAAGTACTTACAACAAAACCATTACTTTCTATGGCATTACTTTGTAAGGTATGAATATCTTTATTGAGTAATCGATCAAACAATTGAAGATGTGAATGATCAGACATTAGTTTATTGACCGAATCTTTAAAACCCGACTGCAATATCTTATATACCGACATTTTATTTTCGCCTTCCATAATCAATCTGGCAAACTCCATATAATAATAACAAGCTGTTATGGAGATTGGATGTCGGTGAGTGATGGATGACACTTCACTTACTTTTTTAAATCGCTCGGTTTCAGGAAGATACCGTAAATAAAAAATAAGAGGCAGTATACGCATCAATGAACCATTTCCATTATCCGACACATCTGCACCACCTGCAAGTACGGGAGGCACTTTCAGTACCAGTTGTCGTATCGCTTTACTAGTTGATATTCCCACATCAAACACTTCGTCGTGAGCAGTCCAATACCTGTTATGTAACCAGGAAATGAAATTATTGGCTATCCATTCTACATCATACCCATGCGTGAGAGCCTCTGCCAGGCAAAAAGCCATAGAACTATCATCAGAGAATGTACCCGGCGGTTGGTTATATGTGCCATAACCTTCCATATCCGTTACCGGTTGAGCATAAAAATAATCTCTGTTCTTAAACTCAAACGGAACGCCTAACGCATCTCCAATGGAAAGTCCGAATAATACATCTTTAAAATAATCTCTATTCAAATGTTGAATATTCATCTTATAAAAAGAAATCTCAAAGTAAAACTAAGGCTAATAAAATCAAATTAATACCTGAAAATGATTCATTGTTTCTATCCATACGAAGATCCTGAAAGTATCAATCGCACCCTACCTAATTATTGACCTGCTCTTCGGATTACATGATCTAAATAATTATTATAGCTTTTAAGCTGAGCCCTTCTTTCGCCTTCAGAAACTGTTTGTCGGTAACGTTGGGAAACCTGCTGTGTATAACTAAAACCACCCCAACTGCTGGACATCTTAGACCAGGCGCTCCAATCCACTTTTCCACTGGGTCTTCCGGCATGTTTCCTGCGATATTCTGCCCACATTTGATCACTTCTTCGTTTTTGTTCTTCGTATGCCTGCATCATACCTTTCTGATGGGTGGTTTGAATAATTTGTACTTGTACCTCACCTTTTACATAAGCATCTTCTGCCGTTTCACATTTCTCAGTTAGAGGCGGAAAAGCATATTTATATTGATTCAGCAAATCCGGTGGCAGGTAAGTGATTCCGTACTTAGAAGGAAAGAATGTTTGCCATTTACTATCGCTTGTATATGCCAAGAGTAAATAGGGCATTGCGTTGATGGCATTCACTTTACTCAACGATTTACAGTCTACCAATTCCCAGTGAAGAAAATATTCATTTTCCTGAGTTGGGTAAGGTTTTCCGTTAAAGTTTACAGGCTGCCATTTGACGGATTCGTTATCCTTTAAGGCGGCAAAGAAAAAATGTAAGACCTCAAAACCTCTTTGGGTAGTGTCTACCCTATGCCATGATTTAAAGTCGCGCCGTATATGAGCATGCGTTGTAATAAACGGGAGTAATCCATAACTGTTTTCTGGAGTGAAGAATTCATTGTTTTCATCCAGCACTTTGTAATATCCTTCATGCTCAGTAGGTTGCATGACTGTGTAATAAATATTAGACCAAGGGCCGAACGTCTTACCATTAAAACTGCTAAGTTTTTGGAACTCAATATTATGCAGCGTGTATGCCGTAGCCGAACTGCCGTCGTTGGTAGCAATCAAGCAAACCTTCTGATATGCTTTCCATGCGGATAAGGCTGAATCAAAAACTATGGCAGATAAAACTGAATCTCTATGATTCACAAAGGCTATAGATTTGTTTTTACCTCTTATAATATTTAAATCCCTGGACAATCTGGAATAGTCTGACTTTGGATGTATCATCATATGTTGTACATCTTCCCAAAGCATTTTCCTTTTACTGCCCTCATATAAACTCGCGTAACAAAGCACATTTCTATTGAATTTATATGTGTCAGTACCTGATTTTCTGAGCTTCTTCTTTGTATAGTCTCCTTTCTCAAAATGACCGAAATGTAATATTTTCTCAGCCGAAAAATCAGACTGGGTAAAATCTTTGATCAACAATTTATCTTCAGAAAATTTCACCAATCCGTCATCTTCATAAACCGCCCAAACTGTTTTAGCATACATAGCACGTGCGTTGATTGCGGAATCGATAATGGAAAATCCTACCAGTCCGTATCCAGGTATGTGCAGGATGTGGGGGGCTGTTAAATATTTTTTGGTGTACATCAAATCTCCGGATAAGGTAAGCATACCTTTCTGCTTATTATCTTTTTTTACTTCATACTCTTTAGTTCCTAACTGAATGATTGTTTTGTTATTCTTCTCACTATTAATGGTAATTGGAAGGGGTTCAGGAGATATGGTGGGATCAAATGGTTGAGGTTTAATATTTTTAGTGGCAAGCCGTTCATTTTTGAGGACATCTGGATCAACTCTTTTCCCTGTGCGGTCAATAAAGAAGATCGAATCTTTTATTTGCACTTTGGCATAATCCTGATTAAAGGAATAAGCCATGTCATACTGCAAAGGAATTACCAGTTTTTTAGTAGCCTTATTGATGTAACCCCACTTTCCATTCTTTTTCACTGCGGCCATATCGTAACTAAATTTTACGGCAGCATCATCATATTCAGGTTTAACTATTTGATTGTTCAGCAATTTAAACCCATACTTTCCATTCTTTCCTTGAAATCTGTACCATTCCTGTGCTTGAAGCGATAACGCTCCAAAAAGCATTAAACCAACAGTGAGGCATATCATCCTTAATACCATAATTCAAATAATTGATTCTATGAATGTGTATTTTAATTGAATTCTTTATTAATCAACAATGTTGAGCAGGTGCGATTTCGCTTAGCTTCATTTAAAACATCCCAATCCCCTTTATCTTTCACAACATACCGGATAGTGTTCTAATATATTGCAACTATTTATTTACTTATTTAGCTCTTACGGACACTCGCAACATCTATTATTATAAAAAAACACCTGTATTTAAACTCCTCAAAATTGAATCTGTCAACCTGCTTTTTAACGAATATGAGAGCTTAGTATTGTAATTACACTACAACTTTATGAAAGGATGGTTCATTTTGATGTTAAATGATTCAAAATCACACTTTTTTACCACTCAATTTTGTAACCGGATAGACAAAGCAAACGGTCTGTACAGAGTCAGAGCAGATTTTGTATTTACTTTAAAAAGACTCTTTCTTGAGTAATTTACCTTCATTTCATTTTGGCAGCAACACTTTAACTGCTTTGATGTATCAACTGATGAAATCATGCTTAGCTATGTGAGTTAGAAACACTATCCTACAAGAAAGTGGTGATTGCTTCTTCAATGACCATACATTCGGCTGTTCAACTCTAACGAAAGTTTTGTACAATTAAGATGAATTTTGTATTGCCTGTTGTTTTCAACACAATTGTAAAATTATTTTTTATCGTCCAGCATGTGTTATAATTAATGTGATTTGATTACTTATAGTTCTATATAAAAAAAGTAATTATCTGCTGTGCGTACCTTTAAATCTTTTTTATTCATTGAAATCTTACATTCTAATATCAAAAGATGAAGCTCGATATTTTACTCGCTCGTCAATATCTTGTTTTTAATACAATTTTGCCCAGGTCTTTAATCTCTTCCTGTGCAGTAAAATACACTTTTCCCTTTCTGGAGATTACTTCCCATGCAATGTTACTGGTGATATCGTCAATGGCACCGATTGCGTTGGCATCGTCGATTATGTCAAATGTTCTCTCATTCTTCATTATTACAGGTTGACTAAAATCCTGATGTACGATCAACAGTTCAGCACGCCCATCAATAGCCGCCTGATATATTTCCTGCAAGTCGGTAAGCACCTTACCCTGACCTACAGCTTCCTTCATATCATTAATAGCAGTTGTTCGCCTGCTCCGTTGAATGGACTTTACGATTTCCCAGGATTGTTTAACTATTTGATGTGGTGCAGTGCTGTTATAATTTACTGCTGCAAAACCCAGGTAAACCGAGGGTTTGTCAGCAACCTGAAGTAGTTTACTGTAATTATCTGCTGTGCAGATTACAACAAAATTCAAGTCCGTTTCATGATGTATGCTAACCAACGCCTTATCCACCTTATTAAAGAATTCACGAACCAGATTGTCCAGATATTTTTGATCAGTTATTTTTTCCGGATTGGAATTGAAATATGGATTTTCAGGAATGGGGAACTGCCCGTTTTTAATTTCCTGTACTATTTCATCATTGAGTGCTTCGTACAAGTGAACACCACTTTGTGAAAGTAGCACCACCAGATAACTATCACTTCTTGTATAGGACTTAATGATGGAACGTACGGCAAAACTATCAGAGATATGTACCCCTTCATTACTTGTTTTCCAAGAAGACCGTATGAATTCTCTCCTATTGTTAGATAAGAATACATGTAAACTATCCAGATTGTAATTCATATCTATTTCAGAAGCAATTACAGACAGATTATCAAGTAACCCTGAAATTGATTTCTTATCAAATTCAGCAAGTACTCGAACCTCTGCTTCTTTAATCATTTTTTTTAACATGATACCATCAGCTGTGTTATCCGGAAAAGTTCGATGCGTGTCGAATGAAATTGTTACACATGGTGTGCCTTTCGTGTTAGCCAACATTTGAATATTTTCTTTTAGTGCCATAACTTTTTCTTATATCGTTTACAATAGTCAATCTATAAAACATTTGCACATTAATAATATGCATCCTTGTAATACATATAGTTTATGCGAACTATCATCAGCATTCAGGGAAATGCATAACACTGATGCATGGGTTCGAGAAAAACGGTAACTGACAAGTTAAGAAAAATTTGACTGATGTAATCATTATGGAATGCATTTTTCGCTTATCAGGTGGAATGAGGCTTGTTAATATGTAATCGATGTAAAATAAATCTACAAATAAACCCTATTAAAAGGAGCCCTGCGCCAGTAATAATTACGTTGAAGGGTAGAGATACTGACATTACCAAACACCCTATAAGTCCTAGAACAGGTATCAATCTTCCATACTTTTGATCTTGCTTTTGTTGTTTAAGAGCCGCAACATTTGTTATGCTGTAATAGAGTAATATAGTAAATGTAGCAGCCCTTACTATAAATTCGAAAGTTCCTGTAATAGTGAGTAACATAATAATAAATCCTGTCCATATAATTCCCCAATGAGGCACATGATATGTTTGATGCACTTTTTGAAAAATTGGTGGGAGGTCATTTCGCCGTCCCATCGCCAACATCATTCTGCTAATTCCCAATATTTGGCTTAACAAAACGCCTAACATTGCTGTTGAAGCGCCAATTGTTATCACAGTACGTATAGCAGGTGTAGAAAGTGCTTCTGCTACTTTTTGTAAAGGCGATTGACTTTCAGCCATTCTTTCTGTTCCTATCACCCCGATAGCTACAAATGATACAGCCGCATAAAGAATTATTGCTATTACAATAGTAACAACAATTGCTTTGGGAATTGTCTTATGAGGCTCGATTACTTCTTCGGCAAGGGTTGCAATTCTCGCATAACCGGTAAAAGCAAAAAATAATAACGCAGATGCCTCAGCTATTCCAAATATTCCAAATGGAGCAAATGGTTTGAAGTTTTCTATTTTAACATCAGGTATACCGCTAAAAACTAAATAGATGAGAGAAAGCAATGTTACACTTACAATCACGAAGTTTAACTTACCTGCTTTTTTTATTCCAAAATAATTTGCAACAGTCAGAAATATTACTGCAAAAACTGAAATAGTTAAAGGAGAGACTATAGGTACCAATTGATAAAAGTATCTTCCAAAACCAATTGCAACAACTCCTGCTGCCGTTAGCTTGCTGATCAAAAACATCCAACCTGCTGAAAAGCCTAAAGCCGGGTTTAGCAACCTGTATCCATACTCATAGGTTCCACCTGAATGAGGATAGATTGCAGCCAATTGAGCTGAGCTTAAACCATTAAAAGCTGCAACGATACCGGCGACTATCAATCCAATGATAAACGCAGGCCCGGATACTCCAGCAGCAACGCCAGTTACTACAAAAATTCCTGCACCGATTATTGCGCCCAACCCAACTCCTACAGCATCTTTTAAAGTCAATACTCTTAAAAGTTCTTTGGTTTCTTTCATTGAATTCTATTCACAATTAAACAATCAATAGAAAAACTTCCGCTACCTTTAAATAAGAGGAAAATGCTTCCAAGGAGCATTGCCCAATCGGTTCTGCTTCCGTGTAACATTGCCCAAACTCCTTCAGTCTCTATAACCTGAATTTTCGTGGTTGCAATCGCAACAAGCATTATTATAATTAGTGGGATACTTGCCATGCGTGTCAGAAATCCCAATAAGATCAATAACCCGCAAACTATTTCAAACGCCCCAACAAAAGTCCCTAAAGTTTCGGGAGATGGAAGACCAATTTTTTGAAATCTACCTGCACCCCGGATAGCAGGAAATACAAATTTTTGAATGCCTTCCGAAAGAAAAACCGCACCCACCATTAATCGAATAATGACAGTAGTTTTAGATTGATCTGAACCTATTATTTTCTGCAACATAATTCTTGTTAAACCGGTAATAGAAATCTGATTGTATCAAAGTAAATATATTCAACAATAACCCAATAATATGGTATTTATGAAAATTGTATGGTCTCTAATTATTATCGGTTCTAAGGCTTTTCGGTGTTGTGTAACGTGTCTTTTAAAGTATTAGTGAAGTGAGGATAGTCTTTAAATTTAGGCATGTTAGCAATTTCATTCACTGTTAAATAGGTGTATAGCAGAAACCTACTAACCTCAAACTTTTCGACACATCTAGTTACTGGTTGAGTATTATTCGAAAAGTGTAAAGCTATATGAAGTATTCTCAAAGAACGACTTGAATCATAATAATATTTTTGCGTATATGCCCAAGAAGAATTTATAATTGAAGAGCACTACTAAAAGTTCAACATCATTGCAACACCATATGTATTTCCATCCATTCTTGGGAAAATGATTGCGTTCATACTTTTCTTACTTCGGAATAATTTTCTTTTAAGAAATGGATGGAGTTTATAAGCAATCTTTGTGCTTAACATACCTATTCCGGCTCCTGCTGCTACGTCTGTCAACCAATGTCGGTTATTGTACATTCTAAAATACCCGGTACCAGCTGCTACAGCATAACCAGCAATACCAATCCAGGGTGATTTATGCTTATACTCCTGGTATAGAAACTCTGCACTCATAAAAGCAGTTGCTGTATGACCTGATGGGAATGAATTGTAAGAAGTGCCATCTGGTCTTTGAACTGAGCCGGTCCATTTAATCAAGTTTACTGTGCTACCCATAATAAAGAACGCAGTTCCTACCACCAATGATTTTTCTTGCATAGAATTTCGACTCTTCACTCCGAAGTAATCTAATCCATAAGCAGTGACTAACGGACTGTACTGAGAAAAATCATCAATTGAAATTCGCTTATCTATGTGTTCTAAAATCTCATTCTGAGTTCCGCTATTGATATTTTGCAAAGTGTGACTTTCTAAACCGATGATACCGTAAGCAAGCATCGCACTTGGTATTAAAAATGATTCAACTTTGATTCTATTTTTGTTCATGTACATTGAACTATCAGAAGTGCGCTTTTGTCCAAATGATTGATTTGGAATAAAAAATAAAAAAACAAGTATTCTAAACATAAACATACGGTTGCGCAATGTACTATTAAGTGCTACGTACAGACTTTAAGTAGTTAAGTTATGAATTATCTATAGAACAAAACAATATCCCTATCCACATCCATACCCCATATGCCTAGGAAATGTCAGTGAGTGCTTTTTTCTTGGCAGTGAGAATTGTATGTATATCAATATCATTTTCTGATACTTTAAACTGCACTCGAAATGTATTTAGCTCTTCGAAACCACAACTTTTCAGTTGTCCTATAACGTCGTCAATGTTGTGATAATAAAAATATACACGCCCACCACTACCTACTTTAAAATCAGATTTATCTGGTTCACCTTCCACAAAACTAATATACAATAACCCATTGTCATTTAATAAGTCGTAAGAGTCCATAATTAGTTTGTCACATTCTATTTGCGACAAATACGGTAAACAAAATCCACCAATAATTCCGTCAAACTTTGCATTAAGAGTACCTATTTGTCGGCAGTCCATAACTGCAAACTTTGCCGTTGGGCAATTCAGCTTTGCAAGTTCAACCATATTGGGTGCGATGTCAATTCCCAAGATGTCAAAATCTGGCCTATTAGACAGGAGGTATTTAGTAATATTTCCTGGACCACAACCGATTTCTAAAAGTTTTGATTCATGTTTTTGAATACATTTACATATAAAGTCGTAGGTATCATCATATAAATCTAACTTCGAAAACTTGTCGTTGTATAATGAGGCAATATTGTTCCAGGTATTAAAAGTTTCCTTGTATCTATCCATTTTATTTTGATTTTATAAATACCTCCTATCAACCCTACATTTTTGATAGCAAGCGCAGGGAGTTCTTAAAAAGTTAAGGTTATTGACAGTAATTTTGGTGGAATATATAAAATAGTTTGAATTTTTTCATGAAGAGCGAAGCCAATTCATTTACAAATGCCCGCTATATATACATAACGCAAATTAGTTGGTGAGTGCATTTTATTTTTTACTCTCTTGGATATCAGCTTTATTAATGAATAGCTGATTACAATTCGAATTGAAATATCTAATCATTTCCAAGCATTTTGTTCTACTTTTTCTATATGTCCATTCCCAAACAATCGTTTTATTCTTGTGTGTATTGAAGTATGTCTCATACTTTTCCACAAAGGCCGGGCATTTTGATAGTAGATTCCAAGCTTCTTTTGAAAAATGATGCCTCCGTATTACAGGATACATTTCATTGTTGATAATGAGTATGTCAGGGCAGTAGTCTTCGTAACCTCCACTATGCAAATAAGTTACTGTTCCTTCAACGAGTACCATATAGGCACTCATGCCTCTTTCGCACGGATCATCATACACCCAATATTTTCTGTTTTTCCAATAGAATTCTTTTACGTCTTTACTTGGTATTCTGATTTTACCCGAGTCTGTACGAACGCGAATGAACTTATTAATACCATTACGTTGAATATATTTCCCGTGAATAGTGTCGCCCTGGTGTAGAATGATGTAATCTTTTTGTTGAGCTAAACCGAACAAAGGAATAAACAATACAACTATTACAATGTATTTAAACATAACTTATTTTAGATTATTTTCATATTTGCGTTTTACTTTTTGGCCTGTCTCATTCTATGTTCGCTTTGTATTACACGGGTATCATTCTCATGGGTTGCCAATGTCCGCCTAAAACGTAATATAAAGTAATTTTGTTTTATACTAAGAGAACAGGGACGGAACAGTTCACCGAATTTAGTTGTAATATAACCAAGCGAACAGCCAAGTTAACGAATTTCTATAAAGAACGACACACATCAAATACCCACGTCAACCCGTATGTACGCAAAGCACTATGTTAGCACCAGTTTTTCTTATTTCGTTTCTGGAAACCACCATCCTTCGTGATTTCGTTTATATTCTTTTCCCCTGTCGTCAACAATTACAATCTCACAAATAAACGGACTTTCTAAATAGTCCAGATTGTTTGCATAAGGTCTTGTCTGTTGCAAATCAAATTCAATTGTCATTGTCGCTGAACTTACAAAGTTCATTGTCGAACCGCTACTTTCAACTAAAGTTGGAAACCATTTATTCCAATACTCAATTGATTGCCTTATTTGGTCGGTCAGAAGTTCTATTGGTTCTGCAATATTTTGCAAAATGTCAACTGTCAATTTATTGCGTTTTGTCTTACGAGCCTGTTTCAATAAGTGTCCCATAAAATAGTCGTCATTTATGTAGTTCATTAAACTAATAAATGAATGTCCAAAATTGTGAGAAACACTTTTTAGAGGTTTGTGGCTTATCATTGGATAAACTTAGATTTTGTAAACAATTTTCAATGTGTGATTAATTCTGTCAGTAAGCATCTCAACAAGTTCTTCGTTCATAAATTCATAGTCATCTGGAATATTAAGAACTTCAATTGTAGGCAATTCTAAGTGTCTATAAAGCCCCCATATTCTTGCTCGTTGTCCAGTTTCCATTACAAAAACCAAGTCCGCCCAACTCAAATCATTTTCTGAAATTTTCCTGTCACTTTTAGGACTTAGTCCAGCAGAACGAATATTGAAACGGTCATCATTTTTAAAAATGTGTTCCGCTGTCCTGCTACGCTTTTTATTTCGTCCACAAACTACTAATATGTTTGGTCTTTCTGTCATTCGGTTGTTGTCGTCCTAAAATTGGTGCTAACGCCCATGCTTTGCGAAGTACGGGTTTTAGAACGAAAATGTTACCGAAACTTGGCTGTATTTTTCGCGGAGCGCACAGCCAAGTTATGAAATTATTTTTAGGAAGATGAACATTCGGATTGAACGTCCGCCCGTATTTACGCAAAGCAGTTGTTATGGCATCGTACTTCTTGTCTTCCAAGTAGTATTTATTTCATTGTTACTCCAAGCGAAATCCAAGTAAAATCCATGTGAAATATTGTCGGGCTAGTAAAACAAAACGTTCGTCAAGTTTGAACACTATTGTAAGTCTAGAAATATTGTAAACAAAATTGTTAGAGTCATTCTGAAATTCGTGATTGAACAATATTTCAAACAGAATTATTCTGTTACTTCTTTATCTAGTTGATGTCATTTTATGCTGCAAACAATAAAAAGTAGTTTGAGTAAATTTTAAATAAAATAATCCAAGCAAACTTTCGTCAAAACGTACTTAGTAAATCTATTTTGTGAGAGAACTGACTTTGAAAATAAAAGAGCTAACTAATGTTTTTTCTTTTCATAGCAATTTTTGCAAGTATGTGCCATAACGTTTTGGCGCTTGGCGCAGTGGCGGATTTCGGAGCACAAAACTGTCAATACACCACAAAAGTTGATGCGAGGTAGAATGTTCAAATAACCACGTCACCCGCCATTGAGCCAAACGCCTGTTGGTGGCAGCCCTTCTATTTTTCGGTC
Source organism: Ferruginibacter sp. (assembly GCA_019638635.1). Lineage (GTDB taxonomy): Bacteria > Bacteroidota > Bacteroidia > Chitinophagales > Chitinophagaceae > Ferruginibacter. The sequence goes on from JAHBTM010000033.1 coordinate 22,955, forward strand.
TGTTTTCCAAGTTCACTCAATTCGTTTTCAAGTTCTTTTTTTCTCTCTAATAATGAAGCAAGTCTATCACTGTCGAAACTAAAGTCCTTATAAACTTTGTCTTTAAGTTCTTGTTCTTTATGAATAAAATACTCAGAAGGGTTAAATGATTTTCCAGTTATTGCAAAATATAGATAACCGCCAATAATACCCAAGGCTGAAAGAAAATAAGTTATTGGCTCCATTGTGTCCCAGCCAACCTTGTAGATTAGAATAAATATTATCAAGAAATACGCTATAAAGCCAACAGACAAAATCCATTTATGATTGCTGAATTTTGTAATTGCAATTTTGTCTAAAGGTGGTCTGGTTTTTTCTATAGTTTCAATTGAATCATTTACTTCACTAAGTAGAGTTTTTTTGAATACTAACTGTTTTTCAAGAGCAGACTTTTCGTGTGTGTCTTTGAGTGATGAAATTTCTGTTGAATAGTTAGATTTTAATTGTTCTAATTCTTGGTCGTAAATGGCTTTGGTGAAAGTGACCGCATTTTCTCTTATTTCATCTATTGATTTGCCGTCTAAAATTCCATCGAACTTTACTTCAACCATTCTTTCAAGCACCGCAGATTGTTTCTCAAAATCTTCAGTTATTTCGCTTATCCCAGCTAGAATTACTTGTAGTTTGTCTTCTGAAATGACCGGTTCTTCTTGTTTAAGGCGTAGAAATGAAACAAAACTTTTAAAGTCATCATCTGTTCTTGAAAAATATTTTAGTAAAACGGTCATCCATTGACTTGGTAAAAGTGCCAAAGGTTGACAGTCATTTCTACCAAAGTCCCAATTCCTTAGTTTTTGGTCAGTTGAAACAAAATAATATTTGGTGTCAGAAATTGAAATATTGTTTGCTCCCCGCTTTTGTTCAAGTAGATAAGTATTCTGTGCATCAAAATTATGAGACTCATCATTTCCTTTTCCTTTGTAACTCTTAATTTCTTGCTTATACGCTTCTATTGAGGCTAATACTTTTTCATCCTTTTCGTTAAACGGGATTCTATAGTCTTCTTGAACATTAAATGAAGTCAAAAAACTCTGATATAGACCCTGAATATGACCGCTAAATAAGTCAAAACCATATGTGCTTCTTTCTCTCCGCCATTTGTGATAAAACTCATAAATACTTGGATTTACAGCATATTTTCTAAATATATGTGGGTTAATTTTACCAAATGGAACTCGTTGGAGTTGGTTAATATGGTGTTTAATTGTTTCCTTAAACTCGTTTATGGTATATTTTGAAACAACAAAAGATTGGCCGCTTTCTTTGCATTTTCTAAGGAAAGTCAAAATTCTATTTTTCCTGTCTTCACCATTAATTCCAATTGCACGATAAATAATATTGTTATCAAGGTAAAATTCTTTATTCCTAAGAGATTGAAGAAGTATATTTCCGTTGCCTATATTATTGCTCAACATACTGTATTCAACACTATAACTTACCAAAGAAAAAATAGATTTATTTTTTTCTGGCTTATTCCAATTTAGAAAGTCGTTTATTGCATTTCTTTCTTCAATTGTAAAAAGGTTGTTGTTTATACTGATTTCTTCTGCTCGGCATTTAGAACTTGTAAGTTTTTTGAAGGCTGAAATGTTTTTGTTTAGTAGTTCATAGATGAATTTAAAAATTATATCTTCTAAATGTTCGTGGCTTAAATCTCCTTCATAGACATTATCAACATACTCTTTTATATAGGTTTCAATTCCGAATTTTTGCTCTTTGTCCTTTAAGGAACTAAATCGTCTATCTGATAGACGTATAAATGATTCTCTTAATTTAGTGTCAAGGTGTACAACAAATTCATTTTTCTTGGTGTCGTTAACAATTTCTGTTATTTCTTCTTCGGTAAATACTAGTTCAAGTTTACTTTGAATAAAGTCAATAATGTTATGAACCGTCATTGGCTTGTTTTCATTGTCCACAAAAACTGATTCTATCACCTTTCGATGAATTGTTTTAATGTTGACTACTTGAGTTTCGTCAGCATACATTATTGCCGCAGTCCTGATTATACTTTTTTCGTTCATATTGTTTGTTGTCGTGTCTTGTTAGGGTTGCCACCAACGTCATCGCATAGCCGATGGCGGGGTGTTAGAACGATGAACAACCCGTAAATTGGCTGTATTTTTCGCGGAGCGTTCAGCCAATTTACACCAAATTTTCATTATTTGCTAAAACTCTAATTTCCCTCGTCAAACCCCGCTTTTGGCTATGCAATGTTATTTGCTGTGTTTTACTATGATTTTTAAATATCAATCCGTAATCCAAATGGATAATATTTTAAATATTTGGCCCATACTATATTTGAAATAAAAAAATTATGAAATCATTGAAAACAATTCTATTTGTTTCCTTTACAATTTTAAGTGTTTACTCTTGCAAAAAAGATAGTAAGTCTGATAAACGCACATCACCGGTTGGGTATTGGAAAGGGTATTATGGAAGTGGTACTAATCCGCAGACACAAGATTATTCATGGTTGTTTAGAGGTGATGGAACAATTAGAGTCTATTCGCAGTCTGCTGATACTTCAGGAGGCTCAAAGGCGGAAGGTAACTATACTGTTGTTGGAACAACAATAACTACTCAGTATACTTATATTTCTGGTCCAATAACTGGAACTTTCTCTACAAATTCTGTAGTGGACGAAGATTTTGAGAATTTGACGGGTACTTATGGAGGCGGTACTAGTACGAGTGGAGGTGGAACCTTTACATTAACATTCCAATAGAATAATATTTTATTAACCGACTCTAAGTCTTACAATTTATTAAAGAAGAGCAGTATTAAAAAAGGTTTTATAGAATCAGGATTTTCATTAACATAGCAAATAACGCCCATGCTTTGCGAAGTACGGGATTTGGAACGAATCAAGTCCCGAAACTTGGCTGTATTTTTCGCGGAGCGCACAGCCAAGTTATGAAATTATTTTTAGGACGATAAACATTCGGAAAGAACGTCCACCCGTATTTACGCAAAGCAATTTGTTACCTGCTGGCTTTCAAGTCAAAGCAGAACCCAATAAGAAGTAAATAAATATCATTGAGACATTAGTAACAATATTTG
>JAHBTM010000034.1 GCA_019638635.1 Ferruginibacter sp.
GTTGCGCCTGAAACATATTAGCATTACGCAGTATAAAAATTACGAATATTTCAATCTACCGCTCCATAAGATGGTGGTTGGCATATCCGGCAAAAACGGTCGTGGTAAAACCAATTTACTGGATGCGGTTTTTTACGGATGCTTCACCCGTAGTTACTTTACTTCATCTGATCAGTGGTGTGCGCGTCAGGGCGAATCGGGTTTCAGGCTTGAACTGGATTTTGAGTTGGAAGATGAATTAAAAAAAGTTGTTTGCATCTACCGGGGTGGGAATAAAAAAGAAATTTTACTGAATGATGTGCCGTATGAAAAATTTTCTCAGCATATCGGTACGTTTCCGGTAGTAATGATTGCGCCCGATGATATAGAACTCATCACCGATGGCAGTGAAGTGCGCAGAAAGTTTATCGACACCATGATTAGCCAGTTGAACCCGGAGTATCTGCAACTCCTGATTCGGTATAATAAAATTCTGGCACAGCGAAACAGCGTGTTGAAACAATGGCATACTCAACCTAACCATGCATTGCTGGATATTTTAGATGAACAATGGATTCCTACCGGCAAAAGGATTTATGAAATTCGTAAACAGTTTCTGTTGAATTTCATGCAGGTAGCAAGTACATTTTATACTCGTATATCCGGAGAATCATACGTGCCCGGTATGTTGTATCAATCGGCGCTGGAACAGCAATCGTTTGATATCCTTCTTCATGAATCGCGACAAAAAGATATCCACTTACAACGTTCAACAACAGGGATTCATAAAGATGATCTGTTGTTCACCCTCGGCGCACTCCCCTTCCGAACCATTGCTTCGCAGGGGCAACGTAAAAGTTTATTGTTTGCATTAAAGTTTGCAGAATATGAAATCATCCGTCAACAAAAAAAACATTGTTTGCTTTTACTGGATGATGTATTTGAAAAACTGGATGAGCAGCGTATTCAGAATTTAATGCAATGGGTTTGTGAAGCGAGCACCGGGCAAGTACTGATTACAGACACGCACCGGGAGCGGTTGGAGAAAACGTTTAAAGATGCGGGAATAGATGCGCAATTTGTATCCCTGTAAAATCAGCGGATAACAATATCACTCACCACCGGTTCTCCCAATACTTCATTTACGCGTTGAATCAGGGTTTGCTTTTGGTACATCAATTCGGTTTTGAGGGGCGCTACGGAAGTATAGATAAAGAGGCTTGAACCTTTCAATTCAATTTTATCGGTGTACCGTGCAATGGTTTTGCCTACAATATCGTCCCAGGCCATCTGTATTTGAGCAGCCTGAACACCTTTCCCGATTTTAGAGGTTTTCAGAAAAGCCTTAATGGCATCTCCGAGGGATATTTCACTCATGGCATTAATCTTTATTTTGTAATGGCCTTACGGTGTAACCCGCTTTTCGCAATAGTTCAATTACTCCATGCTCACCGGGAAGATGCCCGGCACCTACAGCGATGAACACATTGGTTTTGGGCATAATGGTACGGAGTTGTTCTACCCAATTCCGGTTGCGGTTATCGAGCAGGATGGCTTTGTTTTCACCCGTGGTAAAATCACTGTCGTTAAACATTTTTTCAATATCGGCCAACTGCTGCGCTTTATACACTGCAACCATATTGTCGAATTCTGCTGACCAGTAGGAAAGGCTATCCAGGCTCTTCAGCAACTCACGTGCTTGCGTTTCGTAGGGTATATCATCAAAAAAAGAGGCCTGTTGTTGAATGGTTTCTAATCCCTTCACTTCTTTCTTTTGCTCGGCCACCAGTTTAAGCAGTTCCATTTCTACTCCGCTACTTTGTTTGCAACTCAATAATTTGGGATACAACATAGCCTGCAGCACCAAGGGTTTCATTTTTTGTAATGCAAAGAGTGGTGTATTGAGTGAGTCGTTGAAAAACTGTTCAATTTTCGTGTATTCCTCCTCGTTATAAAAGTCTTTCAGCGTTTTACCATCTTTCATATTCATGAAGAATATGCCGCCGAGCGTGTTAGACGGATCGTCCAGATCCATTTCAAAATACACTTCCTTAGAGGCGGCTAACGCTTTTTTGAGGGTTTCGCTGAAATGCACATCCTGCTTGCACATAATATGAAACGTACCGAACAGGTAACTGGGCTTTTGGAGTCCGTTGCCGGATATTTCCCATAACAACGAGTTGTCATCCTCGTTCAATGGCAACTGAATGGTTTGCGCTTTACAGCCTTGTAACATCCAGGCTCCTAATAAAAAATAAATAAATTTCAACGTGTGATGATTTTCAGTAAAGTTAACACAATTCCACGGGCAAACGGTTGTGTCCTTTTCCTGTCGAACAACTTTTCACAAAGCATATGCAGGTCTTCCCTTAATACAACAGCTTGAGGCGTGTGGATTATCCCCAACCTGCAAGCGGAGCACCCTGTACAAAGAACCGATCGATTCGTTTTTCCACTTCAGGATCTTTTTCCAATACAGGAGCATGATGGGGTTTAATTCGGGCATCGATGATTACCGGTCCATGGCAACCCCAATGTTTATATTCCACAAATGATTGCACACCATATATGTCGTGCGATGGATTGCAACGTGTAAAAGTAATCCACAGGAAATTATTCAGTTTGGCAGAAACTTCGTCTGGATCATCCGCCAAAATCATGAGTGGTACATTTTTCAATGCGTCTATGTGTGGCGACAACAGCTGATTCAGTTGTTCCATCTCCTGTTCGGCTGAAGTATAATTGGTAAACGACAATCCCTTCACAGCGGCTACGCCCGGCATCACCCACCGGGCATTGAGTGCACCGAGTACTTCAGGTAATGTAGTATCCAGTGAGCGAACCGGTGGCCCATAGGCAGCAAACACCACCTTACTTCCCTGATTCAGGGATGTACCGGAATAATCCAATGTGTCAATAGTTGTGTGGGTATGGAAGTGAATATCGCGTGCCGGTTGGAGCCGTTCCAGCATATAACGAAAGAACGCTTCCACATCATGTGCATGCGGTGCGTCTTCTCCGCCGGTTATCCATAAAAATTTTGCAAGACTCAGCTGGCCCGTTCCTAAAATATGGTTGGCAATGGTTAGTAGTTCGGAAGGTTGTGCCGCCGGATTATACGGGGTGTATCGTTCACTCCCAATGGCTAACAGTAAGGGATGTACGCCGGAAGCATCCACGGCATGCACTTCTTTTAATCCCGGAATTTCATTGGGAATGGCATCACCGGTGATTTCATGAATGAGTTTCCCGAAACTGGTGTCTTCCTGTGGGGGGCGCCCTACTACGGTAAAAGGCCAGATGGCATTTTTACGTGCATACACACGATGTACGCGCATCAGCGGAAAAGGATGTTGCAGGCTATAATATCCGAGATGATCGCCGAATGGTCCTTCGGGTTTGTTTTCCAGCGGATGTACTTCACCGGTAATGATAAAATCGGCATCGGTACTGATAACGTGCCCATCATGACGGGTATAACGGAAACGCCTGCCCGAAAGCGCCCCTGCGAATGCTGCTTCTCCCAGCCCCTCCGGTAAGGGCATTACCGCAGCAACGGAATGTGCGGGTGGGCCACCCACAAAAATACTCACTTTCAGCGGCTCACCCCGGCGGTTGGCCCTGGTTTGATGTACGCCAATACCACGGTGCAACTGATAGTGCAGTCCGATTTCTTCATTCAGCGTATACTCATTACCGTTCAGTTGAATCCGGTACATCCCCAGGTTTGCGTGCATGATACCGGGTTGGTCGGGATCTTCGGTGTACACTTGCGGGAGGGTTACGAATGCTCCACCATCTTTTGGCCAATGGCGTATGAGGGGCAGGTCCTGTATGTGTATGGTATCAAACTGGTTCGCCGGAAATCCGGTTTTCCGGGGCAACGCACTCCATGCTGTTCCAACCAGGCCGGTATGCTTCCAGGGTTTCTTCAGCGCTTCCATGGGGTTGTTGCGCAGTTTTACCAGTTTTTGAATATCATCCAGGGTATGGCGGAAAATATAACGGCTTCGTTGGAGCGTACCGAACAGGTTCGACACAGCCCGGTATGTACTTCCTTTCACGTTTTCAAACAGAATAGCAGGCCCTTCATTTTCGTGTACGCGTAAATGTATGGCAGCCATTTCAAGGTTAGGGTCTACTTCTTCGCGGATGCGTACGAGGTGTCCGTTTTTCTCCAAATCATTTACACAATCCTGCAGCGTGGCATATATCATATCCGGTGTATTAATCCTTTCAGGTTGCAATTTAGAGCATATTCCCCTGCCCTGATGCCCTGCCGTCAGCATCTTAAGAAATTCTTATGCCTGTTGCACACATTTTGTTGAATGTGGATTCATCAGGCCTTTACACGGATGACATCCGGAATGCGGGTGGTATAACAGGGAGAAAGTTTTTCTTGGCGCATTTTCCAGGTACGGCCGGGGTCTTGTGAGGCCAGTTTTACACGGGTGACGCCGTACAGCGTGTTGATTCGATCCATGGCCTGCATCAGGGGTTGATGGCGTTCATCGCTGTTTTCGAACAGGTTTATCTGACGGATATGCTCCGGGGTTATCTGCATTACGATAACGCCTACTTTTTTGTACTGATAGCCCGGCCTGAAAATTTGCTTCATGGCCCCGGTTGCAAAGCGGGCCAGTTCAATACCCGAGTTGGTAGGAAAAGGCAACGGCATCACCAGACTATTGTAATACTGCGGCAAATCGGTGCGCATGCGGTTGGTTTGGATAAACACCATGAGGCTGCTGCAGCACGACTGTTGTTGCCTTAGCTTTTCGCCGCAGGTAACGGCAAAGGTGGTAATGCGTTCGCGCACGTAGGTAAAATCTCCGTTGTGCTTATCGAAACTGCGGGTAACGGCAATATTTTGTTTAGGTTGCGGTTGTTCCATTTCAAAACAAGGAATGCCTTTCAGTTCTTTCTGCAGGCGCAGCCCTACCACACTCATGTGGCTGCGCACCCATTCTTCAGGCATGCGGGAAAACTCCAGTGCGTTGGATATACCGGTAAGGCGTAAACGCTTTGCATGCCTGCGCCCGATGCCCCAGATATCTTCCACCGGCAGCCATTTCAGTGCCTTGATGCGTTTCTCTTCCGAATCCAGCACATATTTCCCTCCGGTATGGTCGGGATATTTTTTGGCAATCTTGTTGGCCACTTTCGATAAAGCCTTGGTGGGCGCCAGCCCCACGCTGATGGGCAGCCCCGTGCCCTTGGTAACTGTTTGACGGATTTTTTCAGCGTAGGCTTCATAATGCCCGCTTGTAACCACCCCCTCCAGGTTCAGGAAGGCTTCATCAATGCTGTACACTTCCATATCGGGCGTGAACTCACTGAGCAAAGACATCACACGGTTGCTCATATCGCCATATAATGCGTAGTTGGATGAAAACACCTGCACCTGATGTTGTTCGAACAACGCACGAAATTCGAAAGCGGGAGCCCCCATAGGGATGCCGAGTTTCTTAGCGAGGTTGCAACGCGCAATCACGCAGCCATCGTTGTTCGACAATACCACAATGGGTGTGTCGCGCAGGCGGGGTTGAAATACCCGTTCACATCCTGCATAAAAATTATTGCAGTCAATCAGCGCAAACATATCAGTGTTTTTGAATGGAGAATGTTACAATACCCCAGATTTCGAACTGGTTGAATTCAGTGATGCGAATGGGTTTGTAGGCCTCATTCTCCGGCATCAGCCATACGCCGCTTTTATCTACCTTCAGCCGTTTGAGGGTGAACTCGCCGTCAATGACGCACACGGCAATTTTGCCATCTTCCGGCTCCAGTGATTTATCGATGATGAGCAGGTCTTTATGCCCTATGCCCGCACCTTCCATGGAATGCCCTTCGGTGAAAGCGATGAAGGTGGTAGCCTCCTTTTTAATCAGGTATTTGTTGAGGTCTATGCGGTTGTCCATGAAATCGGCAGCGGGCGACGGGAACCCCGCACTCACTCCTCCTTCCAATAACGGCAGCACCACCGGAACCATAGCCGGTAGGGAAAACAGGCGAAGCTTCCACGTTGTACTTTTCTGCATATCTCTACATACCTCCTGCACAAAAATACTAAATATTTTAGCATTTGCAGGCTAAAGCACTTTATAGATTTTTTGTACTTCTTTCCGCCGAATGGCATTGATGATTTCAAACCCGTTCAGCAGTTATCAGCGAAAAAAATCTGCACCACTTTGTGGGATAAAAAATCATTTCTTTTATCTTCTTTTTCCTTGAAGAAAAAATTTGTTCCCGCTGATTTCCCGAAAAAACTTACGCAGCATAGCGCCGATTATTTCAAAGCTGTTCAACGAAAAAATCTGCGTCACTCTACGGGATAAAAAAATAATAACTGGTACAAGCATGCAGGATGAGTTGTTTTGAAATATTTTATTTCACGCTATATGCCACAGAAAAAAACTTCCGCAGAAGAAGGCGGAATATTTCAACTTTTATTTGTTGGTTTCGGGCACCTCAGCCAATCAGTGGATTCATGCGGAAGGCAACGTGAACAAAAAAAAGAGGCTGGCTTTTCAGCACAACCTCTTTGTGTATCGTTACAAACCTGAAGAATCAGGATGTTGTTTCGTCTTTCTTTTTACGGGCTTCGTAGGCTTTCTTAGCACCCAATCCGATGCCGGCGGCGAGTAGTATTCCCAAGCCTCCATCGATTGGACAGGCCGGATCCAGCGGGTCACAACCGGGATCACCAGGACCACCGAGTGCCATGGAAACCATCGGGATAGAGGATGCACACAGCACCATCAGCAGTGAAAAAACCTTTTTCGAAATGTGTGGCATAGGTTGCAAATCAAATTTTTACAAAGTTAACACTTATGAGTGATTAATACACAATTTTAATAGATGTTTTTGATTTGCCGTTACCTGTAATCTGCATGGTATACGTGCCATGCGACAGATAAAAACCTAACCGTACATCATACACCATGTTACCGCCCGCGTGGTCAATTTGCCTGCGGAAGACTACTTGTCCTGATGAATTTATCAGTAACACATTATACCTTCCTTTCGGCATATTGGTCATGTTCACCTTCACCAGTTTATCATCTTGAACCGGGTTAGGATACACGGTAATTGTTCCGGGAGCATCGCTGAGTATAACGCTTACTATCCGGCTGTATTGTATGTCGCTTCCGTTTCCGTTGCTGCGGATACGATAGTAGAACACACCATTACCCGGGCGCACATCCGTATGCAAATATCCCTGACTTCCGGTTGCTACTTGATTGCCAATGTCGGTGAAGTTTCTTCCATCTACTGAACGTTGTACAGTATAATCGTTGATGTTCACCTCTTCGGCAACCTCCCACTTCACATGCACATCTTTGTCGTCAACTGTTGCATCAATGCGGGTGAAGCGAACCGGTAACGGACGAGCCAGCTTAAACACCACCCTGAATCGGTCGGTAGCATATGATGCCGGTGCCTGTTGGATGGTGAAATCGTATTCGGTTGTTCCACTCAGTGAAACCGGTGTAAACGTGTTGAGGAAACGGTCTTCCAACCAGGCTTCCATACCCGGTGCATCCAAACGCTCGGCATTCAACTCGAGGCGGTACGGTGTATTGGCACGCAGCGCACCAAACACGTATTGGATGGTATCACGGTCGTTCAACAAGTTGCGCGTTTCCACACTCAGTACGGATTCACCGATGCGGATACCAAAGCTTTCATTGAAGTTGCCGGCTTTCACAGCATCTTCTGCATCCACTTCGTTGCTGAATACCGGATCAAACACAGACATCACACCATCAGTTAAGTGTGGTGCTGCACCAGCCATATTATAAATGCGGGTGCTGAGCATAGCCATGTTGTTTTGAGTACGCGTAACCGGGTTGCTGCCTAACACCTTATCATCTTCACTGATTCTTAACTGTGAAGTTGCCCCTGTGGTTCTCACTAGGAATGCTTGTCCGGATTCAATGTAATAGTTACCAGACGTGTAGCTACCTCCACCCGGTGTAGGCACGTATATAGGGCCAGCTTGTGTGAATGTTTGGTAACCACCATAGGTGCCCAGTTTGGGATCCCACAGATAGAAGAAGTTACCAATATTGGTGCGGTTGAAGCCTGCGAATGAAACCGCTGACGGGAATGGGTTACCTACAGATACAAACTCATTGTTTGCAGCATGATTCACCACCAATTCATCCACTTTAATAGGCCCTTCTGTTCTCAGAATGGTATTGCTGGAAGATCCAAAGGTATTTGAACCACGGTCTCCACGAATAAAGGCCATGTAACCCATATCCGAAGCAATAGCCCCGGTAGTTCCCGGAACGGTAACCCAGGTGTTCGTTGCAGAAGAGAACGTTTTCAAAGAAGTGGTTGGTGTATTAACGTCGAATCCTGCACCTGCAGCAGCCGGTCCTACAATCTGCATACCATATCCTGTAGGGGTATAGTTGGCCGGTGTTTGTCCTTCCATCCATGCCTGATTAATGGTTTGGGTAGTGTTGGTAGGAATACTCAGGAAACGCCATCCTTCGTTGCTACCGCCCGATGCGATATAATTTTCAACGATGAACTTAGCGGTTCCGTTGTACGCAAAGCCCGGCAGATTGCCTATCTGGCCTACGGAAGCCGTTGCCGTTGCAGACGATACCAATGTAATATTGATATTGTTCAACGTGATGGTTCCTGCATTCGGAAGTATAGCTCCGGTTACTGCAAGATCCTTATCTACAGACAATGTAGTGGTGTTGTTCATTTCCAGTGTATGCATTGCCGTTATGGTACCCGTACCGCTTCCAAAAGTTTGCGCCGCTGTACCATTAAACTGGATACTACCATTGTTGGCCAATGTACCATTGATGGTAAAGTTTGCGCCATGCACAGCCAGTGCTGCACCGCTGTTTATAGTTACAGATGCCCCATTTTGAATGGTAACCGATCCGGCCACATTTGTATTCGTGGTTAACACCGGATAGTTCGCCATACCGGTTGGGATGATTACATTATGGGTAGATTGTGGCACACCGGTACACCAGTTGGCCGGATCTTCCCAGTTGGTGTTCACCCCTTTCCAAGTAAATGGTGTTCCACCGAGAGAGATGAATTCATCAGCCCCGATATCCGTTAAGAACGGTGCAATGACAGCTCTCGCCTCGCCATCAAAATCATCTGCCAACAGGATACCACTGTTGTTACCCAGTTTAGAAATACCACAGTTTTGATTCTGATCTAAACGCAGGTTGAACGGCGCCACTCCAATGTTGATGAATGCAGGCATTACACTCACTGAAGCTGCTTCTCTTGGAGTAACCGCTGTTTGATATGCGGCAAGTGTTTGAACTGCTGTAGTATTGAAATATACCACCCTGTTTGCTGCAGGCGTACCGGCATACAACAGGTTGAAGTTGGATGCAGTGGCGAAGTTACTCAATGTTGTTGCACTCCTTCTCAATGCTGCGGTAACTCCGGTTCCGTTTGGAGTTGACATGTTTACAATAATGTTATTGCGCATGTCTAATGCCGAAGTTGTAGCCGTCGCATTGGCTGTATGGAACACACCCGATGTACCAAAATTGGTTCCGGTAGATGTGGCATTCAGATAAATCGTGTTGTAATACAAACCATGTGTTGAGTTGGCAGTGGTGGAAGTGTAACTAATACCTCTAACAGCATCAGCACTATTAGCCAATGGTGCACGCAGGTCGCTTACAAAATTGTTCGTAATCTGGCTCGACAAAGCGGCAGATGTAAGAACACCTGTTACAACTGGTGAAGGTCCTTGAGCGCTTAGGTTGTACACCCTGTTCTTAGAAATAAAATGATTCACTGCTAGATTCGCGGCAGTTATACCGGTAACTGAACCTCCGGCAGCTGTACTATTGTTTATGATTCCATGCACTTCATTGCCGGCCATTGTATTGTTTTCACCCTGACCGGAATATACACCAAACATATTGTGAACCCCATCCACTCCTGTTGTGATGTTATATACCTGATTGTTCAGGAAACTCTTCACAAATCCAACACCATTCACATCATTATTTCGGATGCCCTGAATGGTTGAGTTACCGGCTCCGCTCTTTAAGATATCACGTACAATATTGTCGTGTATATACACCATTTGAGCTGAACCCAAACTGTAAATTCCATCCAAAGTAGTTCCCGTAGTGGCAGAGTTGAATTCAAAATCCTGAATGGTATTTCTCAATACGTAGAAATTGTTAATCCTGTTTTGTGTGAGAATACCTCTTAAAGAACCAGCAGCGGTGGAAGTTTTGGTAACATTCTCAATCAGATTATCTTCAATATATACATCCACACCGGAATTAACTACAGGTGATGGTGTTGGGTTAATGTACATCATATACGTATTGGCCGCTCCGTACGATTCAACTCCATTGATGTGGTTGTTATTGATATTGGTTCTTTCCGCCGATGCGTAATGAAATATACCGTAGAATACATTCCCAAGCGAAGGCGTGTTTCCTGAATTAACGATGCTGTTATGCGTAATATTCACCACATTTCCAACCGAAGGTGCCGCCGTATTACCTGAGCCTCCAATACCATTTTCAATACCCACCACTGGTTGTGCAGCGTTGTTTTTAACAGTTACAGTATTGTATGTGATATCTACATTACTGTTTTCGCTGTAACCAAGATAAGCAGATGCTGTACCTGGAGCATTACATAGAATACCACGCAATTGACCGCCATGGTTTACATGCGCCCCGGTGTTGTTATTGATGGTGTTGTATGAAATGTTCAGGTCCCATTGGTTGGCCGCTTCAATACCTACCGCTGCCAATGCACCGCCACCACCAAAGTTTTCTATGGTGTTACCGGTGGCTAAAGCACTTCCTCCCACATCATTGTTATTATCTCCCAATGTGTAAGGGGATGGTGCTACATAACCAATCAGCACAATACCATTGTTTACCTGGCGGATGGTGTTGGAGAAAAACTTATTATTACTGTTGGTTCCTGAAGCTAATGTAGGAGTAAGTATAGTTGTAGCTGCGTTTGGAGTTGAATTCAGCATTAATATACCTGTTGATCCTTCCGGCATAATGCTGGTTGCAGAACCTCCGTTGTTGGTAGTTAATGTAATCACACAATTTTGAATAGTGATATTTTGAACACCATCATTGTTGTTCAGTTTGAATAAACCGTAACCAAACTCCATCTGTGTAGTAGTAGTTCCATTGGCATCTGCAAGGTCGATACCATCTATGGTAACATTATCTGTTCCTGCAATGGCCCAAATACCATCTGGATTGGCATTGTTAGAGTTGGGTGCAATCCCTGTATATGCATTAATTACTGGGTTAGCTCCCACACCATTTTTCTGGAAGATGATGTTATAAGGCCCTGCATTGACTGCCGCATTGAGGGTTGTATTTCCCAATACCAGCTTGCCACCGGTTGCAGGTTCCACAAACCCTGCGGCCACGTTAAAGGTTACGTTACCGGATATAGAACGGGTATTCAAAGCATTGATGGCATCCTTAATACTTGGGAAGTTGGTACAACTCAATGGTGCAGCCGAAACGGTGTACACACCATTCAACGGACCGGTTGGTAAGCCCAATACGTGCGGTGCTGAAGTTATGCTACAACCGTTGGAGTTGGTAACCACTACCGTATATGAACCATTGGCGTTGGCACTGTAAGTATTGCTGTTGGTGCCTACCGGTGTTGCTCCCTGGAACCACTGATAAGTGGTTATGGTACCCGATCCTGCAACGGCATTGGCGGTTAACAGCACGGGTGTTCCGCAATAATCATTGCTACCGGAAATATTTACCGTAGGTGATTCATTGATAACTACCGGAGCAGAAGGTAAGGAAGGACAACCCAACAAAGTTTGCGTTACTGTGTACGTGCCGGCAACAGATGTGTTGATAGACACGGTGGTTTGTCCGCCCGGGCTCCAGGTATTACCCGATGCTGCACTGGAAGTAAGGGTGTAATTGGTGCCGCTGCAGTAAGGCGCAGAACCTCCCGTTACATTGATGGTAGGTGTAGGCGGAATCGGATTTACGGTTACCACTACCGGAGCAGATGGTGCAGAAGGACATCCTGCTACTGTTTGGATTACCGTGTACGAACCTGAGGCCGTTACGTTAATAGAAGCCGTGGTTTGTCCACCCGGGCTCCACGTATTTCCGGAGGGTACACTGGAAGTAAGGGTTACAGAACCGCCTGCACAGAATGTGGTAGGCCCGCCTGCAGAAATGGAAGGGGCTGCAGGGGTTGGGTTCACGGTCATTGTAATCAGGTTTGATGTGGCCGGATTACCGGTTGCACAAGCCAGATCTGATGTTAATATTACTTCAACATCGTCGCCATTGGCCGGCACATAGGTATAGGTAGCCGACGTACCATTTTGTACTGATACACTATTTACAAAGAACTCATAATTAGGAATGGTTCCTCCGTTTGTAGGCGTAGCTGTAAATGTTACATTCGGCGTTCCGCACACAGATGTTTGTGGCGTACTTAATACTACCGACACCGGCAGCGCTCCGGTCAGATTTATAATTAATGTATTTGATGTGGCGGTTGGCACAGTGAAACAAGTTACACTGGTGGTCATGACCACATATACCTCATCCAAATCGCCTAAAGTACTGTTGCTGTATGTTGGAGAGTTGGTACCCACCGGAGCACCATTGAGGTACCATTGGTACGCCGGAGTACCCCCACCATTGGTAGGTGTAGCCGTAAACGTTACGTTGGTTCCACTACAGATATCTACCCCGGGGTTGGCCGTAATAGAAACTGCCGGTACCAACAACGGATTAACTGTCATGTTAATGCCCGTACTTACCGCAGGGTTTCCTGCAGCACAAGGTGTAATATCCGACAATAGGCGTACCTGAACAATATCTCCATTGTTTAATGTAGTAGTAGTGAATGTAGTTCCGTTTTCTCCCGGAATATCACCACTGTTGATCATCCATTGATATTGCGGATTGCTTCCACCATTCGTCGGTGTTGCCGTAAACGTAACAGACTGTCCGGCGCAGATAATGTTATCTATATCAGAAGAAGTTACGCTCACACTCACATTCTGTAATGGATTCACAGTGAAAATTAGTGTATCAGACATTGCCGGGTTATTGGTTCCACAAGCAATATTGGAAGACATCCGAACTTTAACTGAATCACCGTTATTTAAGCCTGTAGTTGACCAGGTTGGTGTAGCACCCGGTGTAGAAGTTACTAGCACATTATTTACAAACCAATCATACCCCCAGTTGGTACCCTGGTTGGTTGGGGTAGCCGTAAACGTTACATTGGTACCCGCACAAATTTCCAGGGTAGGTACTGAACTGGCGATGGCCACGCTCACCGGATTATTGATGGAGGCAATGAACAAATCGGCTGTTCGTGTACAACCATTGGGCGATGTAACATTAGCGGTGTAGGTAGTATTTACATCCGGAGCTGCATAAATTATAGGTGCGTTATTTCCGGTTGTATAGGGTGTGCCTAACACGATATTGGGAACAGTACCCGTGTAATTCAAATACAGGTTATAGTTTGGTGTCCAGGTAATGTTCAACTGCTGGTTACCAATAACGAGTACATTATCTACTCCCCAGTTCCAATCCCAGGATGCTTGATAATAGAATCGAATTTTCAGGTTGGTTTCGCCGAGATAAGGTGTAAGCGGGATGATAGGATTAGCGAAATTTGATACCGCTCCCTGATCGGAGTTGTATTGTACCAAGGTGTTCCAACTGGAGCCCCCATCTGTTGAAATTTCCACGCGTGCAAAATCACCCGACAGATAATTATAATAGTGCCAGAAAGATAAGTTTGCGGTAGTAAATCCGGCCAGACTAAACGTAGGAGATTCCAGATATGCTTCCGTGGTTGAACCTGAACCCTGATTATCACTGCTTACATGGTAAAACTGATCGGCGGTATTACTTTGCCATGTGCCATTATCCACAAATCCGTTCGGGCGTAAGGTCCATTGACCTTCTGAAGGTGTACCTCCCACGTTATTATCGTAGGTGGTCCATCCCGGAGCGGTGCCTTCAAAATCGGCTTGGAGAGCTACAATGTTAGATAAAACACCTCCCGTTATATCCATTCGTATTGGCAGGTTACCGAAGCAATAAGGTGGTATAGGGAATGGTGTAAGTGTCAGTGGCGTTGGTACCGGTTTCACATTTACCTTCACGGAGTCTATGCGTGCACAGTTTGCCGGAGTTTGTGTAGATACCACATAGTACCAGGTATCGGCAGAAGGTGAAACTGAAACAGATGCACCCGTGCCAATATTACCCACTCCATTGAGGGCGTTGCTACGGCTATTGTACCAGGTAAAGGTTGAATATGAGGCGCCTGTAATGGTTAAGTTAATACTGGATCCAGCGCATATATTGGTGGTATCCTGTGCCGGGTTCAAGACTACAGCCGGTGGAGGAGTAACCGTTGCCTGCACAGCGGTTCGTGGTTGGGAAGCACAAGCAGAGGTGAACTGCCAATTGTACAATCCCATGTAATACGCCTGACTGAATCCATTTCGGGTGATGTTGATAGCGGCAGAAGTATAAGGATAACTACCATTGGTAGTGTTCCTTCGAACACCACTGGTTGGTAAGTCGGTATCTAATGAATAATTGGTACCCGGAGTTAATGCAAAGTTGATGGGGATGGTTTGTGGTGTTGCCCCACCGGATGCACTTGTTACAAAAGGATATGTTCCAATAGTTGCTCCCAAAGGATTTTTGAGGAATATGGTACCCGCTTGCCCGGCAGTCATCGGGAAAATATCAATTGATATTAAAGTGGTTGCTTGTAACACATCAAAATACACATCCCAATCAATGGTTTGCGTACCAATGGTTCCTCCCTGAGCGGTTGGACTCACCGGTCCTACCACACCGGTTACACCCGGAACGGAAGATTCCACATAAAACAGTCTGGTTGCAGTTACGTTGGTAGTAAAGTTATTTCCTGTAAATAGAGGAATACCTCCAACCGCATCGTCATACCATTTAATATCTGCTCCCGGAGTGGCCGTAGTTGCACTCAGGGTAACCTGTCCGAAACCGCAACGGGTTGCAGGAGTGGTGGATGTAATGAGTGGTATATTCACGTTTACAGAAACTGTATTGGATTCACCGGTACCACCAAATGGGCAGAATAAACGTAATCTGTAATAAGTAGTTGCATTGGCAGTAACGGTTACGCTGGATGGACTGGTGGCACCGGGTATATCGGTCCATGGGCCACCTGGAGCCGGGGCAGATTGCCAGAAATATTCCATTCCCTCGCCAAAGGCATAACCGGTGGCCGATAACGTAACAGAGCCTGATACGCACAATTCAGTTACATTAATAGTAGCTGTACCGCCTGCTAAAACTGGTCCGGGTCCGCAATTCGGCGGTGTAAACTCATCCGCACCAATATCTGGGGCGGTAGCACCAGAACCGGTTGCACGAGTGTCTCCGTCAATATCTGTTGCACACGAACCGCACACAGGATTGATATGGATACCGGTATGGTTCAGTGGGGAAGCATTCGATAAGTGCAAATCGGTAGGCGAAACAAACAGCGGATTTACATCCAGTGAATTCAAATCCTGTCCTGTACCGGTACGCCAGGAAGCAATATTCGCACGGGCACCACCGGCAACAAAACCTAATGCTCCAGTGCTGTAATAGTTGTTGTGGTTGATGATTGAGAAAATGTTCGGGTTTATGGTACCATTTACATATACTCCATACCTTGTACCGGTTGTTTGAGTATTGGCAAATATGTTATTTCGTACGAGGTTACCCCCTACTGTAGTTGTAACATACAACGCGGTACTTACACCCGGCACATCGGGGTTGGTACCCATATTGATGGAATTGTAATACATACGATATCCCCCCCCTGTACCCATTTGAATACCGGAGTTTTCATAGATAGGTGTGGTGGAAGGAGTCCAACCATATGTTTTTACATCCCAAATAAAGTTGTTGATAATATAGAGGGCTGTATTTGCACTGGAAGAGCGCAAAGAAATACCATGAATAGCCCATCCACCTGTATTGGTATTTTTCAGATTATGGATGCGGTTCTTGTCAATTCGTCCACCACTCATGGTACCCCCTATATATATACCGGAGGCCATATTGGTAGTGCTGGCTGCGGTAGAATACACCCCGGTAACTTCATTGCTCAGGATGGTTACATTGCTTTGCTGTGCAAAGAACATTCCGCGGAATGAGAGGTATTGAGCAGGTACCGTAGAACCGATGAGGTTATTGGAAACAACGTTTCCAGTTTCATTTCCTACCGGACCTACCAAACTCAAACCGTACTGACCGCCATAAATTTGGTTGTTGGTATAGGTGTTGTTGGTATTGGCTACTTGTGCAATACTACCTGGTGTAACGCCGCCGGATTGCACCACACCTGTAAAGGAGGTACCTGTAACTCCGGTGATAATACAGTTTCGGATGGTATTGTTGGTAGCACCATTTGATGTTCCGTTCGATGCGATCCAGATGGTATTACCCGCACCGGTATTGGAAATGGTTAAATCGCGCGATGTACCACTCACTACATTAGAACCATCGAAAGTGATGTAATCGGCACCATTCAACTTAAATAAGGCCTCGTTCGTAGGAGCACTACCTGAAATGGTTACCGTGGTAGCCACATTGGGTTTGATGGTTAAACGCTTGGTAGCTGATGCTTCCGGATTGAAAATCGTAATCATGGATGGAACGGAGTACGTTGCATCTTTGAGTAAGAAGGTGATGTTTCCACCCAAACAGGCTACATTATATGCTGCTATGGCATTCTGTAATGTGTTGAATGGAACAGGCTCTCCGGTACCCACAAGGTAGGTGCCCGCAGCCAATGCCGTAGAAACCGTGTATTGGAATGTGGGTGTAACGGTTGGAGGTGTGGTTACGGATGGAGGGTTGATATTGTACCCTACAGAACCGGCTGAAGGGTACGCTCCTGCATTCGGTGTACCATTCAAATCCTGAGATACAATATAGTAGGTAATGATATCTCCTACCAATGCCCCGGCACCAAAAGTGAAATTGTAGTTATTACCACCGGCATGTACCCCTGTAACGGCGGTATACGCACCGGCATTGATTCTCCAGTATAATACCGGTAATCCTAATCCTGAGGTGGGCACTCCGCTTTGGTCGGTAATGGTAGCTGTTAATGTTCTGTTCCCCAATGCACAAATCGTTGCCAGTGGGGTAAAGGTAACATATGGAGGCAGGTTATCGATACGAGTGATATTGATTTCATCGGCACCAATATCAGGGAAGGTTCCACTGCGGCCATCTCCATCAATATCCTGACTAATACCTACCGGTACCCCACCTGATTCCAAGGGTGAAGATGCCCCGGAAATATGCAAATTAGTTGGCGATACAAATGGTGCTGCGGAAGTAAATGCAAGCGAATGATCGTCGTTGGTGATGCGGCCTATTTGAGTTGAGAAGTTACGCCAGTTGTTGGCTGCGTTGTTGTTGTTAGCAAAAAAGTTGCCGGCAGTGTACACCCCTGCCGCGTTGTAAGCCGTATACCCTCCAAAGGCAATTGCACTCAACGCGTTGCCTGAACTGTAATAGGCATTGTTGTTGATATCCAGGTTCATGGCAACCAATGTGGCAGCAGTGAAAGGGATATGAATACAGGAGTATACATGATTGTTGGCTACCCCGGCATTGGTAACCGTGTTGGCCAGTACGTTGTTCTTGATGGTCATGTTATTGCTCGAGGAACTGCCAATCATCAATGCTGCTACATTGTACCCCAGGGTGGATACACTGGTACTGTTCATGGTACCATACATATTCACTGAGTTATGCGCAATGAGGTGGCCTGAACCACCTCCAATGTAAATACCTGCCACTGAACGATTCGCGAGAAAGGATCCTCCCCCAAAAGAAAGCACATTAGAAACAAAGTTGTTGTACACCGTGTTGTTATTACCGGCGGCGATGTTGATACCGTAGGCGGAATACCCCAACGTAGCATGTGTGTTTCGTACACCCGAGACATTGTTATTATATATAGATGCAGCACCACCGGTAGCGGCCACTACTATACCGGTAGGTGCAAATCCTGAGGTATTGGTTGAACGTGCTGTAACTCCGGTAATGGTGTTATTGGTAATGGTATAATCGTTTTCTGCAGATGCCACCCCTATTCCAATAGCAGAAGCGGTAGTAGCGTTCGTTTGATAGTTACAGGCCAATGTGGTGATGGTGTTTCCTTCTATGTTAATATTTCCACCTCCCATCTTTGTCCCCAGTGAAATACCCCAAATATAAGTCTTCAGGTAAGAGAATACATTGTCTATACGGTTACCGGTAATGCTCACATCTTCTGTACCTGAAACCTGAATACCAGCTGCATACACGGTATTGGTTATTCCGGTATGTGGCCATGCGCCGGGAGACCCCGGGTTACCGATGTTATTGGAAGTAATGTTTAATCCGGTACCTACAGAAGTTGCCCCTCCGTTGAATACGATGGCGCGCCCCATAGAAATAAATCCGTTTTGAGCGATGTACATATTGCCGATTTGTGCACCGGAAGGCGCCACAGAGTCTAACGCACCAATGAGATTCGATAATGAAGGCACAGGATCCACATTCTGGATTCCGTTCACACCTCCTCCTACAAAAATTCCATAACTGAGATTAGCAGAGGTAGTAGTTGCATTTATCGAAGCATTGTTCCCTGCGGGAACGTTTCCTATGAATTCACAATTCAGAATACTGATATTATCCGCGTTGTTAGCGCTTGTTCCATTTACCGCAATACGAATACAGGATGTGTTTTGATTAGCTGCAGGACTATAATTCTCAAAGGTTAAGTCGCGGTTTATACCCGGAGAAGCCGCATGGTCACCATTGATGATGATGTTGTGGGCACCAAAAAACTGCACCACACCAAAGCCAATTCCCGGGTTACCTCTCACCACCACCCCCTGCTGACCGGGGCGAATGGTAACGGATGTGTAGGAAGCGGGATCGGCATTGTTTCCATTCAATGTTGCGGGAAAAGTACCTTCTTCAATTACGGCATCATTGAGGGTGATGGTGATGTCACCCTGATGTGCCCCTTCATTGATGGCGCCAAAAGCAGCTCCCAGATTGGGGTACGTAGCGGGACTGACACCAGATGTGGCAATTAAATCTACCTGCGCCTGAACAGTAGCAAAAAAGGTAGAAAACATCAGCAATACAAACAAGCCTGCTTTACGAAGCCATGGGTTACATGTGGTACGAACGGTGTAAATCTGTGTCATATCAAATTCCTGTTAAGGGTTATTTCAAATTTTCGTTTATGCGTGTACGTTAAACACTTATGTTTAAAACACACGACTATACAGCTTCTGCGCTTTGCAGTTGCCGTAGTTTTTGGGGTTTGTGGCAGGTAAACAGAGAAAAGAGTTCTCAGGGGTATTGGATTACGTTGAAAATCAGCTTTGAAATTAGGATTATTTTACCAATAATTGTGATTTCGATAACGATTTTTTAATGCAATGTGTATATGTGGATAAATGTAGCCCACTACAGAAAAAATATTACAAAAAAACTGGCATGAACCCATTGAGATTCAGCGTTGTTAAAAAGCAAAAAGACGAGGGTTTGAGCCACTCGTCTTTTTTAATTTTCAATATTATAATTATTACTTTTTCAAGTACATCACTTCCTTCACCAGTTTCACCGTTCTGGTGGGATCGGGTAAGTAGGCTGCCACCAGATTGGGTGCGTAGTGCATGGGGGCATCGGCTGCGGTGATGCGGCGGATGGGTGCATCTAAATAATCGAATCCTTCCTTCTGAATCCGGTATGTAATTTCGGAGGAAACAGAGGCAAAAGGCCATTGTTCTTCTACAATCACAAGTCGGTTGGTTTTCTTCACACTTTCAAGGATGGTGTACCAATCGAGCGGACGAATCGTACGTAAATCAATCACTTCGGCACTGATATTTTCTTTTTCCAGTTCTTCAGCAGCAGCTAAAGCCACTTTCATCATCTTATTAAAGGAAACGATGGTTACATCAGTTCCGGGGCGCACCACATGGGCTTTGCCGATGGGAATCAGGTATTCTTCTTCGGGCACCTCTCCTTTATCGCCATACATCACTTCACTTTCCATGAACACTACGGGGTCGTTATCGCGAATGGCCGATTTCAATAATCCTTTGGCATCGTATGGGTTGCTGACAGAAACCACTTTTAGTCCGGGTATGTTGGCATACAAACTTTCAAAAGCGGTGGAGTGTTGAGCGCCGAGTTGTCCGGCACTGCCGTTGGGCCCCCGAAATACGATGGGGCATCCTACCTGTCCGCCACTCATGGCTAGCATTTTAGAAGCGGTATTCAGTATTTGATCGAGTGCCAGCACCGCGAAATTCCATGTCATGAATTCAACGATGGGGCGCAAACCATTTTGGGCTGCTCCTACGGCTATGGCGGTAAAGCCCAGTTCGGCAATTGGAGTATCAATTATACGTTTTGGTCCGAATTCATCGAGCATACCCTGACTCACTTTGTAGGCCCCGTTATATTCGGCTACCTCCTCTCCCATCAGGAAAACGCTTTCATCTCTTCTCATTTCTTCCTGCATGGCTTCAAGCAGGGCTTCACGGAATGCTATTTGTCGCATAGAATAATTACTGTAGGTTCGTTTTATAACGCGTAAAGATAAAGATTAGTTGATGCTTTCCACCACCATGGCAGAGGCTCCTCCTCCGCCGTTGCAAATACCGGCGGCGCCATAGCGTGCTTTTTGTTGATGGAGGATGTGTATGAGAGTAACCATGATGCGAGCGCCGCTGCATCCCAATGGGTGGCCGATACTCACGGCACCGCCGCGGGCGTTCACTTTAGCCGGATCGAGTTTCATACGGCGGGAATTTTCGATACCCACTACGGCAAAAGCTTCGTTGAGTTCGAAATAGGCGATATCTTCCATTTTCAACCCGGCCTTTTCAACAGCTTTAGGCACTGCCAGCGAAGGAGTGGTGGTAAACCATTCGGGTTCCTGTTCCGCATCGGCATAACCTCGGATGATGGCGATGGCTTTCAATCCGAGCGACTCGGCCTTTTCTTTGCTCATCAACACCAGTGCTGCTGCTCCATCGTTCATGGTAGAAGCATTGGCAGCGGTAACAGACCCTCCCTTCATAAAGGCACTGTTGAGGGAAGGGATTTTATCAAACTTTACATTGAAAGGTTCTTCATCTTTACTAAACACGATGGGGTCGCCTTTTCTTTGTGGAATTTCTACCGGTACAATTTCGGCATCAAACAAACCATTGTTTACGGCAGCCTGGCTGCGGGTATAACTTTCAATGGCAAATGCATCTTGTTCTTCACGCGACACACCGCAGGTACTGGCGCACAATTCGGCCGCGTTGCCCATGGCTTGTCCGTCGTATACATCGGTTAACCCATCTTTGGCCAACCCATCAATAGCTGTTACGTTACCATATTTATTTCCCCAGCGCATATCGGGCAGGTAAAAGGGGATGTTGCTCATACTTTCCATACCTCCGGCAACCACTACATCTGCATCTCCGAGCATAATACTTTGTGCGCCCATGGAGATGGCTTTCATACCACTGGCACATACTTTATTAACAGTGGTGCAATTCACCTGATTGGGTAAGCCTGCAAACTTGGCCGCCTGACGGGCCGGCGCCTGGCCGAGGTTAGCCTGTAAAACACAACCCATGAGTACGTCTTGCACCATTTCAGGTTGGATACCGGCTTTTTCCACTGCACCACGGATGGCGATGGCTCCCAGTTGAGTAGCGGAAAGCGATTTCAGAGAACCACCGAAGCTGCCGATGGGCGTACGAACGGCGGATAAAACATATACTTCCTTCATAAAAAGCATTATAGTATGAATAATAATCCGGCATCAAAAACCGGGGGCTCCCAAGGGGCCAATAACGAGGCGCAAGTTAGTGCATTTGACTTAAAAAGAGTATTGAGGAAAGATAGCAGGAAAATATGTGCAGCAATGAAAATCGCGAAGAGATAAGGCTGAACAGATAATCATAAATTCATATATTCATTTTTAATATTCAAAAGTGTAGATACACATAATACAATTTCAGGATGAAAAATTTATCGAGAAATTTATTTAATGGAGAATGGGAAAACATTTCGAACACAACAGAGGCGAAAAATGTAATCAGACTATCGTGCCTGTATTGCAAAAGACTACCTTTTGAGCCTGTTGAAGTTTATAGCATTCAACCTTCGGAAGATTTAAAACCCGGTGATTTGAAGTTTGCAAGGTTAGTTAGTGCATCAGGCAACACCCATGCATACAGTGAGTTATATGGATTTTATATCATCCCGAATGAGGGTAAAAAAGTGCATGGTAATTTTTTCCCGGTGGATGAAAATTATGACTCAATCCAACTCCTACGGTATATGTATAGCAATGAGCCAATTCCACAGGATAAAATATTGCCCGGTTTTGAGATATGGTTTGATGAAATAAAATTGCACAGCAATGGAAGGTTGGTTTTAAGCGAAAGGCAGCCTGTTTTTCTTCCATTTTATCATTGGGAAATGGTAGAAAAAGAAAACGGCATTCAAATCTATAACCAATTAGAAAGTGAATTCGAACAATTCACAGATACGTTGGGCATCTCCATTAAACAGCTTTGGAAATGTAAACTCAGTTTCTCAGATAGGTATTTGTTGTATGAAATATTATCTGTTAAGAAAGACAAACACTTCTGCCGTTCATATTTTTTAGTCAGGTGGGATGAGGATGAAAAGCAATATATACGGGCTGAAGCGATTAATGGAATGTCAACGGTGATACATGACATTTGGGGTGAAATAATTGATGGCAGGCCGGGATTTTATTTGAGTGAATCAAACATTGTAGATTATATCCGATTTTTTTGTTGGGCTATTGAAGCGGATGAAGGCCAATTTATACAACCCGTTTTGTTCCATGAATTTCCAATCAGGAAGTTTCTTCCTGAAATGGATGAAAAGTTAGCACTTTTTAAGAAGGAGGAACGAACATTCATCCGATTCATCCAAAAAGAAGCAAAAGTGTTTATTGTTGAAGCCCTGATAATATATGGAGATTCAATATTCAATGCCACTTTTAATGTTCCGGAAGAAAATGGTTTAATTGAAATGAAAGATGATCAGCCTGTTGCAAATGGTTTTCCATTCGTTGTTTCAAAATTCAATGATGAATACCTTCCTGTGCTCGAAATACGAAGCGTTGTAAATGCTCAAAGTACTTCGGTGGAGCCTTCAAACGATTCGGAAGATATTCTATTCCCGTTATTAAATCATTTAGAAACTTATGTTGAGGTTAACGAGTGCGATGAAACAATGTTTCGCGAACAGTTGTATGATGAAACAATAGATTTTAAATTCAAAAATATTACAAGTGTACTAACCCGCACACATTTTACTCCTCTAAACACCGATGGGCACAACAAGGATGAAGTGTTGATTAGTCACTGTGTATTTAATAAGAGAATCAAATTTTGTGGCAGTTTAGAAATACCTACAGTAATTAAGTTTGTAAATTGTGTTTTCGGAAAAGGCCTTGATGCAAGGGAAGCCATTTTTTCACAGAGTGTGATATTTGAAAATTGCATTTTTTACTACTTCGAGGCGAATGATACCCATACCCCTGTAATTGATTTTCATTTGTTACAGTCATCGGGAGATATACTCTTCAGAAATTGCCGAATATTGGGTCAATTGGTTGCTACCAATATGCATGTTAGTGGAAACCTAGCAATTGAGGGGACAACGATTGCCCGATCTCCGGTGAGCAAACAATTTTCGGTGTACAATACAGCGAATATTACTACGGATGCTATTGAAGAAGGTTCTGTCAATTATAACCTAGCTTGGGAATTACTGCAACTTGACAATACTACAATAGATGGAAACTTACAATTGGGTTTGTTGAGAAATGCCACTAGCAGCCATACCAAAGCGCATTTGTTGGATTTGGTATACACTTTTTTTGCAGATGACCCTGAAAAACAAAAATACTATAATGAGAAAATTGCCGCCATACATTTACCCGTCACTTTCATATACGGGGCCGTTTCAGCAATTGGTATACACGCAACCAACAATGTTGATTTTGCAGGATTAATAACGCATAGTTATGCATATTTTCAAAACAGCAACTTTGGGGGTGATGTAACTTTTCGTCGTTATGAAAATAGTTTAGAAAACGTAGTGGGTTTTAAAAGCATAAACGGGAATCTATACTTTTTCAACTGCACCATCAATGGATTACTTGACCTCTCGAATACAGATGTACATGGCGATATTGAATTGTACAGTTGTAATGTAAATAATTACTTAGCGTTTGAAAATGCCATTTGTTCAGGCAACATCTGTGCTGACCATATAAGAGTCCTCAATTATATTTCATTTCGACATTCCAGTTGTAAAAAACTCTCGATATATAAAGCCGTTGTTGAAGGATATATTATGTTGTCATATTTTAAGTCTTCTGAGGATATTGATATGCGCTTTTTAGAAGTAAAGGGAATGGTTGCAGCATCGCAAGAGAATAATAAAAACAATATCATTACCAGGGAACTGCTGGAAGCAAACTCCATTGACCTATCGGGAGCAAAAATTAGCGGCTTACGGTTTGAAGGTATAAAAGTGGGTGGAATCATTAAAGTAAAAACCGGAACTTTTGGTTTCGTTTATATTCGATACGGTTTAGGCCCGAATAATAATCTGAGCGAAAAAGAAAAATTCCCATTAGCCCTTACCCGTTCGAGATGCCACGGGTTAATTTTTGATTCTGTTTTTGTAGAAGGAGAT
>JAHBTM010000035.1 GCA_019638635.1 Ferruginibacter sp.
GTCCGGCGCATAGGCCCCACCACAAAACCTTCACCGGGCTTTTCACGCCTGTCCGGCAGCCCGTCAACAGCTTCAACACACGCATCTATCCGGATTTAACCCATATAGTTGTACAATAATTTGCCGGCATACTCAACATTTAAACAGGGCATCCTCCGCAAGGCTCGCTTAACGCAGTTGGCAATACCGCATACTTGCACTAGTTATTCATTTTTTTTCTCGCAGATGCACACTTAGTTTTTCACAATATTTCGTCGAACTAATTTTAAAAAAATCTGCGCACTTCCGTGTAAGTATTTTTCTGCGGTACTCAGCAGGAAATAATATCTACATTGGTACAAGTACGCATGGCAACACCGCACACTTACACCAGTTATTCTTTTTTATCTCGCAGATGCACACTGAATTTTTCGCAATATTTCGTCGAACTAATTTTAAAAAAATCTGCAACCTTCCGTGTAAGTATTTTTTCTGTGGTACTCAGCAGGAAATAATATCTACACCGGCACAAGTACGCATGGCAACACCGCATACTTGCGCCAGTTATTCTTTTTTATCTCGCAGATGCACACTGAATTTTTCGCAATATTTCGTCGAACTAATTTTAAAAAAATCTGCAACCTTCCGTGTAAGTATTTTTCTGTGGTACTCAGCGGGAAGTAATATGTACATCGGTACAAGTACGCATGGCAATACCGCATACTTGCACCAGTTATTCTATTTTATCAAACAGTGGTTAAGAACCGGATGCATTGTACACTTCAACACCATCAATATAAGTAGATATAACCCTGGCCTTTAAAACATCTTCAGGTTTACATTGCATTAAATCGGTATCATAAAGAATAAAATCCGCAGCCTTACCCACTTCCAGGCTGCCGCGTACTTTTTCCTGGAAAGCCGCTTTCGCAGCCCATATCGTCATACCGCGCAATGCATCCATACGGCTCAAAGCATGCTCCGTTTGAAAGCCCCCTTCGGGAAACCCTTTCGCATCTTTTCTAAAAACCGCTGCATAAAAAGTATTGCGCGGATTCATATCTTCTACCGGAAAATCCGTTCCCAGTGGTAACCAACCATTGGTTTGTAACAGAGGTTGGTACGCATACGCGTATTGCATACGGTGCGCACCCAACCGATTGGGCGCCCAGTACATATCACTCGTAGCATGAGTTGGCTGCACAGAAGGAATAATGGAAAAATCACTGAAGTAATGCATGTCACTTTTATCCATCACCTGTGCGTGCTCAATCCTCCAGCGTCGGTCGTTCTTGCCTTTCAAAACAGCAGCGTACGTTTTTAAAATGTGTTGGTTGGTACTATCGCCAATGGCATGTGTACACATTTGAAACGGAGATCCTATCAACTGATGTGCAATTTTTTCAAAGTATGCAGGCTCACTCAACAAAAATCCGTTCCATCCTTCCCGGTCATGATACGCGTGCTTCAAACATGCCCCCCTTGAACCAAGCGCCCCATCGCCATATAATTTAAAACCACCCATGGTCAGCGCCGGTGTATGATACGGCCCGCGCTTCATCCAGTAATCATAATACGGAAGGCTGTCACTCATCAACACGTACAATTTTAACTTTAGGTCATCATCCTTATTCAGTTTTTCCAGCCATTCAAACTCATGCATAGAAATACCACAATCGTGCACACCGGTTAACCCAACGGAAAGGCATACACGCTGCATATCCAGTATATATTTCATGGCTTCCTTGCCTTCAGGCTTAGGAATAAGGGCATCTACATATTCCATGGCTTTATCAATCAGTATGCCGGTAGGCTTTCCATCCTTCAACACAACCTCTCCTGATGCAATTTTGAAATGTTCGTCTATTCCTGCCCGTTGCAGTGCCGCCTGATTCACCAGTGCAGCATGTCCATCCACCCGCTTTAACAGCACCGGCCGGTTAGGAAACAATGAATCCAGCAAACGCTTATCGGGGTATTGTTTCTCCGTCCAGTCATTCTGATCCCATCCCCTCCCATACATCCACTCGGTGTGAATCGTGGGGCCGGCTTCCTGCACTTTCTGCATCATCTCTTCAAAAGAATGCGTACCGGTTAAATCCACTTTCCATGCGTCTATTGCATATCCGGTGAAATGCCCGTGCGCATCAATAAAACCCGGGTACACAAACTGCTTATTGGCATTGATGCGTTCTTTTGCATCATACGCTTTGAACAAATCATCTGTTGTACCAACTGCAACAATTTTTCCATGGTGAATGGCCATAGCTTCTGCCGTAGAAAAGGATGAGTCAACCGTATAAATGGTAGCATTGTACACCAATGTATCTACCGGTTCTTTTTTGGAACACGAGGCGAGCAATCCGGTCATCAGGATTCCAGTTAAAAGAAATGAATACCATTTTTCCAATAGTTTTTTCATACACTGTTTACATTATGTAGAATCATTTTTTATAAATATCCGTCTTTCTATTTTCTACTTCCTTAAGATGTTGTCTATCGCCTTACCTTTAGCAAGTTCATCCACCAATTTATCCAGATAACGGATTTTCTGCATCAACGGATCCGTAATCTCTTCCACCCGGTAACCACAAATAACCCCGGTAATTTTAGTAACATTCGGATGCATTCGTGGTGCTTCTTTAAAAAAGGTTTCAAAATCTACCTGTTGATTGATTTGGTTTTGCAGCGCTGTTACATCATACCCGGTGAGCCAGCAAATGATCGTATCCACTTCATCCTTTGTACGTCCCTTCTTTTCTGCTTTCTGTATATAATATGGATACACCCCGGCAAAAGGCATTGAAAATATTTTTGTCTGTTTCATATATCAATGGTTTAATTCCGGTTTAAACGCGATACCGAAAGTAAAAAATATCCCTCTTAAAAATCAAATGGAATTTGAATGTCTGAAAGTTATCGTCTTCGATGGATATATACGGTACAGTCTGAATCATGAAACAGGAAACTGTACTACTTTTGGCTTGTATGAAAAATCTCCCGGATGTTCAAATCATGCAAACGGAAACCATCCATTGGCTGAAACGCACCAGTGAATCCACTCCTATTACTTTTTCGGAACTGGATGTCTTGCGTCAGGTATTGCGGTTTCATGAAATGCGTTATTATGTTCAGCATGATCCGTTGATTTCGGATGCAGAATATGATCAGTTGTTTAACCTGCTCCTCCAAACAGAAACGGTTCATCCCGAATGGATCACCTCAGATTCTCCGTCGCAACGCGTAGGGCCCGGACTGGTAAAAGATTTTCCGAAGGTGCATCATCTCGTACCGATGCTGTCGTTACAAAATTCTTATTCCGTGGATGATTTGAGAGATTGGGATAAACGGGTTCGTTCTCTCAGTGCATCAGAAGATATTGAGTATTGTATTGAACCCAAATTTGATGGCGCCAGCATCTCCCTGATATATAAAGACGATCTGCTGGAGCGGGGTGCCACCCGTGGCGACGGTTCCGTGGGCGACGATATAACGGCGAACATTAAACGCATTAAAACCCTTCCGCTGCAAGCCGCTTTCAGCAAGCATCAAATTGAACAAATTGAAATCCGGGGAGAAGTGCTTATGAGCAAAACTGTTTTTGAACGGTACAATCAATCGCTCACCGAAGCGGGACTGGCCCCGTTGGCCAATCCACGCAATGCGGCTGCCGGCACATTACGCATTAAAGACGCAGCAGAGGTAAGCCGACGAAACCTCGAA
Organism: Ferruginibacter sp.; assembly: GCA_019638635.1. Lineage (GTDB taxonomy): Bacteria > Bacteroidota > Bacteroidia > Chitinophagales > Chitinophagaceae > Ferruginibacter. The sequence continues at coordinate 3,703 of JAHBTM010000035.1, forward strand.
GCTTTTGTGTATCACGTCAGCTATGTGCAGGCAACCCCTGGCACCGAATCCGATAACCTCCTGCACACCCACAGTGGTAATGTGCAATTATTATGGGACCTCGGATTCAGAAGTCCGGTAAAGGAATTAAAAGTCGTTCATGGCATAGAGGATGTGATTCAACATGTACAAGATTTTGAGCAACATCGTGATGCACTGCCGTATGAAATTGACGGTATGGTTATTAAAGTGAACAACTTGCAAATGCAGGATCAGTTAGGAATGACATCCCACCATCCCCGTTGGGCCATTGCCTACAAGTTTAAAGCCAGACAAGCCACCAGCAAGTTGCTCGATGTAACGTATCAGGTAGGAAGAACCGGTGCTGTTACACCCGTTGCCAAAATACAACCCGTGCAGGTTGGTGGGGTTACCGTCAGCAGCATCTCCATTCATAATGCTGATTACATCAAAGAAAAAGACCTGAAATTGGGCGACACGATTTTGATAGAAAGAAGTGGCGATGTAATACCGCAGGTAGTAAAATCATTTGCTGAGTTGCGCACCGGTGATGAAAAAGAAATTGTCTTTCCCACGCATTGTCCTGAATGTGGGGATGCCTTATACCGGCCGGAAGAGGAGGCCGTATGGCGCTGTGTGAACATCAATTGTAACGCCCAGGTAGTGGAACGTATCATTCATTTTGTGGGTAAAGACACTATGGATATACGCCATTTGGGAGAATCGAACATCCGCAAATTTTACGAACTTGGCCTGCTGCATGATATTCCGGGTATCTATACCTTGGATTATGAAGCCATCCGCCAAATGGAAGGAATGGGCGAAAAATCGGTCGCCAAGTTACAGGAGGCAATAGAAGAAAGCAAAACACGTCCGTTATACCGGTTTATATACGCATTGGGAATTCGTTACGTAGGAGAAACAACGGCCAAAACCCTCGCACAGCAGATAAGGCATATCGATGACTTAGCGGGCATGGATGAAGCGCAGTTGATGGCTTTTGAGGATATTGGGGTAAAGGTAGCCGGTAGTATCGTTCAGTTTTTCCGAAATCAGGATAACATGCAGATGATCCGCCGGTTAGAGGCATTGGGAATCAGGCTCGAACAAGAGGAACGGCTACCCGTTTCGGGCGAACTATCCGGTAAAACATTTCTGTTCACGGGAACGCTTAGTAGCATGAAACGTTCAGAAGCAGAGGCCCTGGTAGAGGCGCAGGGCGGGAAGTTACTCGGCAGCGTTAGTAACAAGCTGAACTACCTGATTATTGGTGAAGATGCCGGTAGCAAACTCGAAAAAGCCAAAAAAATTCCCTCCATCCTTATTATAACTGAAAATGATTTTTTAAAAATGTTGCCTTCGTAGTAAATACATTTGTTATATTTAACGTGCGAACGGTAAAGGATGTTTGGTTATCATCACCTTTAAATCAAAAAACAATGATTAAAAAAGTTCCCGGAGAAGTGTGGAAACAAATGCAGTTTTCCGGTCATAAAAATCTTCGTAAGAAATATGCAGTCTCCAACACAGGCAGGGCTGCCAGTTACACCACGTCAGTACATGAGGATGGTAAATTATTAACCGGCTCCCTCACATCGGGTTACAGAACACTGAACCTGCATGTGGAGAATGGCAACGGTACCATTTACATTCACCGTGAAGTGGCCAGATTATTTTGTCCGAAGAAATCTCCCAAGTACAAATATGTGATTCATGTGAATCACAAAAAGCAAGACAACAGCGCAAAGAATTTAAAATGGGCCACACAGGAAGAGGTGAGCGATCACCAACAAAAGAGCCCGGAAAAAATTGCGTATAAAAAACGCCAGGCCAGCCGCACGACCGGTTTAAAACTAACGGCTACACAGGTAAAAACCATTAAAGACCAACTGAACAATCCGAAGCGAAAACTTACGTATCGTCAGATGGCTGAAAAATATAAGGTGAGCGAGATGACGTTATACCGTATTAAAAGCGGTGAGAATTGGAGTAAAGTAAAATAAGTGCTCCCCCGTCAATGAAAGAAAGGTTATGCGTTTGCGTAACCTTTTTTTATCTCATATATTATTGAGATTAAGAGAAACTCTTTTCACTGTCCATGCTAAATATGCCTCCAATTAATGTTTAATAACTTTACTATTGATTATTTCACCATTAGGTTTTAAATATCTCACAATATATGTTCCTTTAGAATAACTACTCATTTGCAGTTGTATAGATTGACTTATAATTGGATGAGATTGTAATTTTTTACCATCGATAGTTAAAAGTTCTACACGACCCCCTGATTCCAATCCTGATACATTAAGTTGATTTACAACCGGATTGGGGTTCATGGAGAAAAGTAGTTTCAACCTTCTTGACAATTGCACAATTTCGCTGTAAGCGTGTGTACCATCTAGATCAATAATTTTCAATCTGTAAAATGCCATTTCCGGTGCATTTCTATCAATATGAAAATAGATATGGTTTCCGGGAATGTTTCTTGAAATAACAGTGCCAATTTTTTCGAATGATTGTCCATTTAAACTTCTTTCCACCTCAAATTTTTCAACGTTTATTTCATTGGTTGTTGTCCATTTAAGTTCATTGTGTAAATCCAATGTTTCTCCAGTAAAAGATAACAAGGTTAAAGGAACAACGCCAAGGTTGTAAGCTATGTCTGGTATGATTGTAAAAGCTGAATCTGATTCATCGCTTAGATCAATAAAAGGTGTGGGAGTACGATACAAATCTCCGCGCATTGTAACCTTTACTTTACAACTACTACCTGAAGTAAGATTTGTTGATGGCAATTTGATTTTGTACGTGTTTATTACATTCGAACTTGGAACGCCGCTTACTACCAGACTATAAGTAATACCATTGTCTGATGAAGTGTAAATATCTACTGCCGAATAATTATCAGGTTGGAAAAAAGGATTAAACCAAGACACCAACATAAATCCTCCTGCCTCTAATAGTTCATATCCGTTGGGAGAAATCAAAATCGGATGTTTTGAAGGTATGATATCATCAAACTGTGCATAGACTGTACTTTGTGATGGAGTATAGTTTTGATGAAATTCCCTATAATTAGTTATAGAAGTGGTGATCTGAAATATACCAGGTTTACAATAATAGTCTTTATGTAATGACATAGTATCTAACTCATAGCAACCTTGACCTGGAAAACAAGTTCCACCAAAGTAAATACCATAACGTGGGCAAGGACCGTCGACTCCAATATTACAAAACTCATAAGTAACATCATTTGATAGTGTAGTAGTGGTGGTGATAGTGTAATTCAATAAAAACGGACTTGTTATACGTTGATTTAAATAGGTTGCATTAATTTGTAATTGATTATTGATATTGGTTAAATGATTATCAAATGTTCTTGAATAGCTTTTGGGTCTCGGCACATCGAAATAAGCACCCGGTAAGCATTGAGGATAGCCGGCGTACCCAGTTGGTTCAACGAAATTTTGTAGCTCGTCTTGTAAACTACTTGTCAGTGTGCAACCTTTAAAAATTCCGTTGATTGCCGGTACAACTATTTTTCCATTTAACCCGGCCAGTCTGGAAAAGTCATCCAAATTAAATGACATTGATGGAATTCTATCTATAATACTGAAGTAATCTGCTGATTCCAGTGTTTCGAGAATAGGGCCTCCCGGGCCGTCTGTAAATTCAACTTTTACTTTGCATGTATTGCTAACGTGCTGTATGGTAGTTACAAGGTTTATCGAATCTAAAGCATTATCTGACGATGTCAATATAGTATACCCATTTCCATCACCAATATCAAGAGATAAAATTGTTCTAACTGCAGGTGTAATACCATTCCAAAACTGACTTGGAATGTAGAAAGCTTTATTCTCTGAGCTACCCTGAAGTAAAATTTCTCCACCAATTGGATAAATTAGTTGAGGTTTGATTTCAATTTTGCTATGAGAAAATGCAAAGAACGACTTATCCTTCGCCATTAAAACAAGATGGTAATTACCCTCAGTTATCTTATTATTAAAGAATACCCTTCCGGTATATAATCCATTATTAGGTACATCTTTAGCTATGAGCAGAAAACTTGAAGAGTCTATATAAAAATCAAATGCTCTTGCTCTACCATTAAAATTGTCTTCATTTATTAAGTAAAAATCTAACACTTTAGCTTGCTCAAATAAATTTGTTTGATTTACGTCCCAGCTTATTATATGACTTTCACTAAACTTGAAATCATTTATGATTGTATTTTTTTCATTGTATATACCATCAATTAAATTAATCTGCAGTGGTCCGCGATTATCATCAACAATGATGGGCTTATGACGAATATCATATAATCCAATTCCCCCTATAACTTCTCTTTTTAAATAGTTAAAATTCATGATGCGCCCAGTTTCGCTAATAAATTGATTTGAATCAGCTTCAATTGGTCCGCGAAAAAATCGTACATAATTATTTCTTGCTCTAAAGCTTGGAGTTAGAGGAATGGAAGGGTCGTTCAAAATGGGAGGATAAGTATCCATAAACCCATTATCCACTTGATTAAATTGATAAAAAATAGTTGAATTATAACCAACTTTATTTCCTCTAAGTGTAAAAGAATTTCCCTTTGGAATAGTAAATGTGTTTGGTGTGTTTTCAATAGCATTTAAATTTTGTGGACATCCAAGAATATCAGGATTTAAGCAACCTCCTAATTCGATTTGAGCATACATTTGCTTTAACGAAATAGCATTAAAATGCAATGCTTCGAGCCCAACTTCATTGTTAGGAAAATTCCTTGGAAAACCAAACCCAAATCCCCCGCTTAAATTTTGATTCCCCCAACAATCTGTTACATCAGGGTACCCCATTATTGAATAACCGCCATATGGTTCTACAGAAGCTAATGTACGTTCACCATTACCACAGTTAATGTAGTTAAATGTATGTTTAGCGCCTAAAAAATGGCCAATTTCATGTATCATATCACCGGCTCTTGGTAGGTTATCCCCGTTTCCAAAGTAAAAAACACCATTTCCTCCAATTTCACTTCTAGATTCACATACTCTTGCAAGACTAATTCCGGCTATTCCTAAAATTGAACCATCACCTTTATCAAGAACAATTCCCATCCTACAAGTTGGGTCTATGATATTGGAAACAAAAATTTGAGCATTTTCTTCAGCTGCTCTACTTATGTCATTCGGTGTATAAGGTTCATTGTTAACAAAAATTACATTTTCTTGATCAACAGAAAGTTGAAAAGTTATACCTGCTTCTCTACCAAAAACAGGATTTAACTCTGTACTAATGATATCTGCTAATTTTGACATTATTAGTCCCTTTGTTAATGGTTGACCAGTTATAGCCGATATAGTAGATGAAAACCTCCTAGTACAAGAAAAAGCTGCAGTGATCCGAAAAGTTCTGCAACTTGTTAATGGATCTGTTAGTAAAGAAGATGTGGAACGATTCATCGATGATATAATATTTCCACATTTAAAATTTTCTGTGTAATAAAAAACAGACTTATCAATTGAATAAGTTTGGGTGTGGTTGTCCTTAGAAAGCTTGAAAGACTTCTCATTATTTATAAAAAGGATAGAGTTTATTGCAGGTGAGAAAGTTATATAGACCACCTTCGACTTATCCTCAACACCTTGTCCATAATAAGTTCTAATTTCTTTATACTTTTTAGCTAACTCCGGATGTAATGAATGTGTTTTATACAAATCATAATTCTCACTATTTTCTCCATTAGGCAAAGTAATCCTTACTTTACTATATGGTAATTTACCATCAAATAAATTATCAGGACATTGTTCCAAAACTCGATATAAATCGTTGGTGTCTATTAAACTATAAACACCTTCTTTAACTTTTTCAAAAGGATCTACCTCTATAATTTTCTGGCCATTAACGGAAACGCACAACACCATATTGATGAATAAGGTAAGTATGTATTTCATACATCTATAATTTAATAAGTAATGTGGCTATTGTGTAGGCAGGTAATCAAAAATGTACGAAAAATGAAACGAACATATTAGATATAACCAAATGTATGCAAAATGTTTTTATAAATTATGCTGAATTCATATCATGTATCATAATCACTTTTTAAGATTTAAGTAATTTTTGAAAATGAGATTTTACATTTTATTACCCCACTACATTAGGTATATCCAAAAAAATGGCCAGTGATAAAAATCACCGGCCTTGCTTACCTCTGAAACCACAAGAAAAAAGTTAATAGAGGTGTATAATTCTATTAAAAACAAATGAATACTAAAATGTAAAAAAAACTAAAGTAGCAGGAATACTCGCTGGCTACGAAACGGTCATTAAGGAAAAGAATTTAGCCGGTCCTTTGATAAGATAATATTGGAACTGTCTCTTGGAGTAGGAGGTAAAATTAATATATTTTTTGAAACTATATAATTTTTTTTAACTTTTTATTCCGGCCTGGGCCAGTTCCTGTTTTGCAGCGTCATACACCTGCCTTTTCTTACGGTTGTACCACCATTCCGGGGCCGTTTTCTTCATCAGGGTATCTATTCCCCGCATCCCGAAAAGCTTCCATACCCCACCCAGTTTTCCGGTCAGGCTCGATTGCATGGCCCGGAGGCTCATGGCATACCCTGCATCAAGGTATTCCATATGGTGCCAATATCCGGCGGGCATGAATAATGTATCTCCATGCTCCAGGATAACCTCGTAGCCTTTTGCCAGTTTAACTGCCGGAAAGTTTTCATAATCAAAGCTTTGTGAGTAATTCGCGAAGTTGGCCAAACTTAACACCTCCCATGGCTTACGGTATAGTTTATGTTGCTCTGTAAAGGGAAACAACAAAACCCTTTTACGCCCGGTAAATTGGGTATGTAAGATATGGCTCATATCGATATCGAAATGCATATGGGTGATGGAGCCTTGCCCGCCTACAAACAACATCGGGTATTTTTTCACAAAACCGCTCATGTATTCATCCGGCCAGGTAAAATCTGCGGTCAGTTGCGGTGCGTGCTGAAATATATTGAATAGGAATATACGCAAGTCCAACGGACCCGAACGGGCCTTTTTCAGGTAATCTCCAAATAGCATGTAATCATCGGCCGTATTGATGGGTGTATAGGAATCACTCTTCACGTTATTATATACGCCCACCTGCTTATCCCCCACCACATCAATAAAATAATCCCAGGTCCACTTATTGAGTGCGGGCCATTGTTTTGAGAGCCCCTTCATCACCACTGGAACCATGGGCTGATAATACCGGGATTTAAAATCGGCCGGAGATAATGTTTCAAACGTGTCAACCGGTTTCAACTGCATAGCCTTTGGAATTAGGCTGCAAAAGTAATAAAAAGGAACGTTTGCACTTAAATAAATTCCTTCAAAAAACTAATAAGCGTTAGTTTTGCAGGAGTGTATGTCAAAAATCAGCGTCAACGGAAAAGGCAATTCTAAGGAAATCATTGCAACAAAAGCAGCTATGCTTTTTCGCTCACGCGGATACAGTTCCTGTACCATGCGTCAATTGGCGGAAAGTATGGACATTGAGGCACCAAGCCTGTACAACCATATCGGAAGCAAATCGGAACTACTGGTAAACATTTGTTTTTCGGTAGCGCGCGAATTTAACCGCCACATGGAAGAGCTGGAATTGCTCAGGATATCGGGTATTGAGAAAATTGAAAACCTCATCCGTTTCCACATCCGAATCATGATCCGCAGACACAACGAAGTGTATGTATCCAATCATGAGTGGAAGCAATTGCCCGACCCACACCTGGCATTATTCCTGCAACAACGACGGTTGTATGAAAATAAAATGGTGCAGATTCTGCGAACAGCTATTCGCAAAAAAGAAATTTCACCCATCGAACCGTACATTGCCGTGCTAACTATACTTTCAGCCGTTAGAGGCGTGGAAACCTGGCAAAGACACAAGAAAGGGATTACACCCCGAAAGCTGGAAGACAACATGACACAACATTTACTCAACGGATTAATCCATTCAAATGGCCATTAACTTTCATTCATTAAAACTGAAGGACGTAAAAAAAGAAACGCCTGAGTGCGTTTCACTCACTTTTGATATCCCTGCTGAACTGTCAGATACATTTCGTTTTCGGGAAGGCCAGAACATCACCATCAAAAAAAATATGGAAGGTGAGGAACTGCGCCGTTCTTATTCTATTTGTGCCGCCCCTTATGAAAATATACTTAGGGTAGCCGTGAAAGAAATCCCCGGTGGAAAATTCTCTGCTTTTGCCAACCATTCCCTGAAACCCGGCGACGTATTGGATGTGATGGCTCCCAGCGGTAAGTTCAATGCACATATGCATGATACACCGGCACACTATCTGGCGATTGCTGCCGGAAGTGGCATTACACCCGTAATTTCCATTATCAAACATACGTTGGCCGCTAGCCCCCACAGCCGCTTTACATTGATATTCGGTAACAGAAGCCGTGCGTCCATCATCTTTTTTGAAGAACTCGAAGCCATTAAGAATACCTATATGGATCGTTTCAACCTGATTCATATTTTAAGCCGCGAAAAAATGGATTCAGATATTCAATATGGAAGGATTGATGCCACCAGACTTAAAGCACTTCAACCATTGGTACAGTATCAAACCGTTCGTGAAGCCTATATCTGCGGACCGGAAGCCATGATTACAGATGCACGTAATATGCTCGTACAATCCGGATTGTCCCCTGAACACATTCATTTTGAGTTATTCAATACCCCTGTTCAATCACCCTCCGCTATAACACCTGTTGAAAGTGTATCATCCGGAGAAAAAAGTGAGGTGACCATTAAAGTAGATGGACGCAGTTTTGAGTTCAGCCTGCCGTTTGGCGGACAAAGTATTCTGGATGCCGCACTGGAACGGGGAGCCGATTTACCCTATGCCTGCAAAGGCGGTGTGTGCTGCAGCTGCCGTGCTAAAGTAATGGAAGGAGCTGTTGAAATGCAGGTGAACTACGCCCTGGAAAAAGAGGAAGTAGAACAGGGCTTTGTGCTCACCTGTCAATCGCACCCAAGAACCCCAAAAGTGGTGATTGACTTTGATGTGCGATAAAAGTTATATGAAAGGATTTAAACTAACAATTGTTAGTTTTTTTCTTATTTTTATCATCGAAAACCGTTGATTATGCCTGTACACCATTTGGAAGAAACCTTTCAGCAAACCGTAGACGCTGAAATTAAAATTGAAGCGAAAGACTGGATGCCGGAAGCGTATCGTAAAACCAACCTGCGGCAGATTAGTCAGCATGCCCATAGTGAAGTAGTGGGTATGTTGCCCGAAGGAAATTGGATTACCCGTGCCCCGTCGCTGAAACGCAAGGCCATCCTGATTGCCAAAGTGCAGGATGAAGCCGGACATGGATTGTATCTCTACTCCGCAGCAGAAACACTCGGTATGAGCCGTGATCAGATGATTGCTGATCTCCATAGCGGTAAAGCGAAGTATTCTTCCATTTTTAATTACCCTACACTCACCTGGGCCGACATGGGCGCCATTGGTTGGCTCGTTGATGGTGCAGCCATACTCAACCAGGTGATGCTGTGCAGAACCAGTTACGGACCGTACGCCCGTGCCATGGTTCGTATTTGTAAAGAAGAAAGTTTTCATCAGCGTCAGGGTTTTGAAGCATTACTGGTTTTGAGTAAAGGAACCCAAGAACAACGCGCGATGTGCCAGGATGCCATCAACCGCTGGTGGTGGCCGAGTTTGATGATGTTTGGCCCGAGAGATTCCGAAAGCACCAACAGTGATCAGAGCATGAAGTGGAAAATCAAACGAAAAACAAACGATGAGCTCCGTCAAAATTTTGTAGATATGATCGCTCAACAGGTAAAACTATTGGGTATGACTTTACCTGATCCGGATTTAAAATGGAATGAAGCCCGCGGACATTATGATTTCGGTGAAATCAATTGGGATGAATTCTGGAACGTAGTTAAAGGAAACGGACCCTGTAACCGCCAACGCTTACAGGCACGCATAAACGCACATGAAGAAGGCGCCTGGGTTCGCGAAGCCGCAGTTGCTTATGCACAAAAACAATCTGCCAAACAGAAAAAAGTAGCTTAAAACATTTATATATGCAATGCTCCATCAGAAAATTTTATTATGGTGATATACCAGAAGAACAGGGTGGCGGCGCCGCCCCTTCGGAATCCATGAACGAACACGGCTGGCCATTATGGGAAGTTTTTATCCGTAGTAAACAAGGCCTCGACCACAAACATGCCGGAAGTTTGCACGCTGCCGATGCACGTATGGCGATTGAAAATGCACGCGATGTGTACACCCGCCGTCAGGAAGGCATCAGTATTTGGGTTGTGGAAAGTAAAAACATCCATGCATCCGATCCCGGTGACGCTGAAAGTTTGTTTGAACCGGCTGCCGATAAAATTTACAGGCATCCCACGTTTTACGATTTGCCCGACGAAGTTAAACACATGTAATCTGCCTTCATGAACACACAATCTAACTTGCCGGTTTCATATATTTTGTATCTGGCAGATAATAACCTGATTTTGGCGCAACGCAACAGTGAGTGGTGCGGACATGGCCCCATACTGGAACAGGATATCGCCATCACCAACATTACGCTTGATTTAATCGGACAGGCACGTATGTTGTATCAACTGGCCGCTGATATCCTTAACCAGCAAAACGGAAATCAGGAGGCTACTGAAGATACATTGGCTTATTTGCGAGACGAACGTGCATTCTCCAATGTGCTGATGGTTGAATTGCCGAAAGGTAACTGGGGATTCACTGTATTGCGTCAATACCTCTTCAGCGAGTTTCAGTATTTATTATACAAACACTTATCTGCAGATGCCACACTTTCCGCAATTGCCATAAAATCTTTGAAAGAAGTAACGTATCACGTACAATGGAGCAGGGAGTGGGTGTTGCGATTGGGCGACGGAACTTCGGAGAGCCATCAAAAAATGATGGATGCTGTTCAGGATATATGGATGTACACCGGTGAACTGTTTGATGCCGCTCCATTTGAAGACGCTCCTGTGTTGCAACAAATTCAAACGGTATGGCAGCAACGCATTGCAGAAACATTTGAAGAGGCCACACTGACCATTCCCGAAAATGTATTTATACAGAAGGGTGGCAAAAACGGTATACATACTGAACACCTGGGCTATATGCTCGCTGAAATGCAATATCTGCAACGCATGTATCCAAACGCAACATGGTAACCCCCGTGTATGATACAAAACACATCCACCAGCTTTTAGAAGCAGTGAGCGACCCTGAAATTCCGGTGCTCTCGGTGAATGATTTGGGCATAGTGCGGGATATCCGAATCAATGGTCATCAGGTGGAAGTGGTTATCACGCCCACTTACTCAGGTTGTCCGGCCATGGATATGATTGCTGAAAACATCCGGTTTTACTTACACTCCTGCGGATACGATGATGTGAAGGTTACCACGGTGTTATCACCGGCATGGACGACCGACTGGATGACGGAAACGGGTAAACGAAAATTGGAAGAATATGGTATAGCACCTCCTAATAGACTCACGCGCGATATTGATGCGCCCCGCAGATGCCCGCGTTGCGGATCAACCAACACCCGCGAAATCAGCCGGTTTGGCTCTACCGCCTGCAAGTCACTGTATCAGTGCAATGATTGTAAAGAACCCTTTGATTATTTTAAATGCCACTGAGGTTACTTACGGCTTTTTGTTATCTTTAAGCATGAACACAGTATTATATGAGCAACAGGATACCGTTGCAGTCATTCGCCTCAATCGGCCGGAAAAATTCAATGCCTTCAACCGGGAAATGGCTTTACTTTTTCAGGAGCTGTTAGATAAAGCAGCGGAGGATGAAGAAATACGTTGTATTTATATCTCCGGAAACGGAAAGGCTTTCTCAGCAGGACAGGATTTGGGCGAAGTTACCGGGCCCGCTCCTTTTGATTTCAATCGTATTCTATCAGAGCATTACAATCCCATCATTCAACGCATCCGTCGAATACGCAAACCGGTCGTGGCAGCCGTGAATGGCGTAGCCGCAGGTGCCGGAGCTAATATCGCACTGTGTTGTGATGTAGTAGTAGCCAGCACCCAAGCCTCATTCATTCAGGCATTTTCAAAAATTGGTTTAATCCCGGATAGTGGTGGTACGTATTTTCTTCCCCTACTGGTGGGATTCCAAAAAGCTTCGGCCCTGGCCATGCTGGGCGATAAAGTATCGGCGGAAGAGGCAGAAAGAATTGGCATGATATACAAAGTTTTTCCCACTGAATCGTTTGAAAGTTCATCCCTGTCTATAGCTTCCGTTTTATCTAATATGCCTACAGAAGGATTAGCCCTCACCAAACAGGCACTGAATGAATCTGTTAGCAACAACCTCAATCAACAATTGCAATCGGAAGATACACTACAAAAAAAGGCTGCTGCTACTACAGACTATCAGGAAGGCATAAACGCATTTATGGAAAAAAGAACGCCTGTTTTTAAAGGAAAATAACCCCAAAAAAATCTATACAATGCAAACAACTCCCGTTCAGGTTGTAGACCATATGATGGAAAATGATTTATTCAGCCAGTGGTTGGGAATTCAGGTGCTCGAAGTATCGGAAGGATACAGCAAAATCAGCATGACCGTTCGCCCGGAGATGATCAATGGTTTTGGCATTGTACATGGAGGCATCGCGTTTTCATTGTCTGACAGCGCCTTTGCCTTTGCCTGCAATAACCGCAACAACCTTTCAGTTGCGCTAGACACCGCCATCAACTTTCTGAAGCCCGTTCATGTTGGAGACATTCTCACCGCTGAAGCCAAAGAACTTCACAACGGTAAAACCACCGGTTTATATCACATCTCTGTGTACAATCAGCACCAACACTTGGTTGCATTATTTAAAGGCACGTGTTTCCGTACGGCTAAACCACTCGTGAAAGAGTAATGTATATCCTCTACTCTTTATCTGCTCTATATTTTGTGCGTGATAAGTGATTTTTCGTCGGTGAGTTGGTTACTTGAGTTTGCAGTGTTTCCGGCTCAGTGACAGCCGGAGGAGGAGTCATCAAAGACATTTTGGTTCCATTGCGATATTATTGGGATTTGTATAGGAATTACGCTGGAACACAATGAAACATCTCCAAAAAATAGTTACGAAATCATCCCCGTAAAGATTCGGATATTTGCTGCATGATTTATCAGTTCAAATCGTTTATCCCGGTCGTAGATCCATCGTCTTTCATTCATCCGCAAGCGGCAGTAACGGGAAATGTTATCATTGGAAAAAATGTGTATGTGGGCCCTGGCGCTGCCATTCGCGGCGATTGGGGAAGAATTATGATTGAAGATGGATGCAATGTGCAGGAAAACTGTACGATTCATATGTTTCCCGGTACTACCGTGCATTTGAAGGAAGCAGCGCACATTGGTCATGGTGCCATCATACACGGAGCTACAATTGGAAAAAATTGTTTAGTAGGTATGAACGCCGTGGTAATGGATGATGTGGTTTTGGGTGATGAGTGCATTGTGGGCGCATTGAGTTTTATAAAAGCCGGCACACAATTTAACAGGAGGAGTTTAATCGTTGGAAATCCGGCACAGGCCATCCGGGAAGTCAGCGATGAAATGATTGCCTGGAAAACCGAAGGCACTGCGCTTTATCAACAATTGCCCGGCGAGATGCATCAGGCGTTTCAACCTTGTGAGCCATTACGTGAAGTACCTGACTTCTATGCCTCTTTGAATGAAGAACAACAACAATTGTATACGCGTTGGAAAAAAGATTAATCAGGGTTTACGGGAATCTTCCCAAATTTTCACTTCTGCTGTTCTGCTTTCAAAAAAATCTGTGGCACGTCCGTCGCCTCTTCCGGTAATGCCTCCATCAGGATGTGCAATTACCCTGCATGAATCATCGTACAGAATAGAAAAAAAATCGCAACAGGGTGCTGGAACAAAATATACGCGCTGATTGTTGTATGTATACTGATACACTGCTGCCGGAGGATAGGTAAGCTCTTCTCTTTTCAACTTTTCAATTAATGCATCCACACATGCAGGATATGTGCTGGAAATGTTTGTTCGGTGTGTACGGCAACCCACAAATGACAACTGAAAAGCCATGAGGAATGTAGAACACATTATGCCTATTTTTACTGACCTTTGCATCAATGGAAAAATCAAATTTTGTTGACCAGATAAAAGTATTTTGCCGGAGCGGACATGGCGGTGCGGGGAGCCGGCACTTCCTGCGCAACAAACTTACTGCAAAAGGAGGACCTGACGGCGGTGATGGTGGAAGAGGTGCGCACATTATACTGAAAGGGAACGCCCAGTTATGGACACTCCTGCACTTACGGTATCACAAAAACATACTGGCAGAAAATGGAGAGCACGGAGGTGGCAACCATTGCACCGGAAGAAACGGAAAAGACATTATCATAGAAGTACCTCTCGGCACCATTGCCAAAGATGAAGAAACCGGTGCCCTGGAAGCAGAAATTCTGGAGGATGGTCAGGAAATTATATGGTTAAAAGGCGGCCGTGGTGGATTGGGAAATTCCAATTTCAAGAGTGCAACCAATCAGGCTCCGGATTATGCTCAACCTGGAGAACCGGGCGTTGAAGGTATTAAGGTACTGGAGTTAAAAGTGTTTGCCGATGTAGGACTGGTTGGTTTTCCCAATGCAGGAAAGTCAACCTTACTCAGCCGAATTACTGCAGCGAAACCCAAAATTGCAGATTATGCTTTTACAACACTGGTTCCGCAACTCGGGATGGTTGAATACCGGGAAGGAAAGAGTTTTTGCGTAGCCGATCTTCCGGGAATTATTGAAGGTGCTGCAGAAGGTAAAGGCCTGGGACACCGCTTTCTTCGACATATCGATAGAAACTCTGTGTTATTGTTTGTTATTCCTGCCGACAGCAAAGACCATAAAAAAGAATTTCAGATTTTACGTAGTGAACTGGAACAATACAATCCGGAAATGCTGCAAAAAGATTTTTTGATTGCCATCAGTAAAGCGGATATGCTCGATGATGAATTGAAAGGAGCCATCAGTAAGGAAATGCCAAAAAATGTTCCACACTTATTCATCTCATCTTTAACCGGCGAAGGCTTGCAGGCATTAAAAGATGCGCTGTGGAAGTTATTGAACGCCACATAAAAGGATATATATGTTTCAATCTGTCATTACCGGAGTTGGGTACTATGTACCGGAGCATGTAGTTAAAAACGAAGACCTCATTCAATACATGGATACCTCTGATGAATGGATTCGTGAACGTACCGGAATTGAAGAGCGGCGGTATGCCCACCGTACACAGGAAACCACTACCACGATGGCAGTGGAAGCATCCAAAAAAGCGATAGAACATGCCGGATTAACTACTGTAGATATTGATTTCATTGTGTTTGCAACGTTGAGTCCGGATTACTATTTTCCAGGCTGTGGTGTGCTGCTACAGCGGGCGTTGAAAATGAAAGAAATCGGCGCATTGGATGTTCGGAATCAATGCAGCGGTTTCGTGTATGCCTTATCGGTAGCTGATCAGTTCATTAAAAGCGGGATGTATAAAAACATACTGGTAGTTGGCAGCGAAAAACATTCTTTTGGTTTAGATTTTTCAACCAGAGGGAGAAATATTTCTGTCATTTTTGGGGATGGTGCCGGAGCGGCTGTACTGCAAGCCTCCGATTCTACGGAGCGTGGAGTACTCAGCACCCACTTGCACAGCAATGGTGACGAAGCTGAAATATTAGCGATGTATAACCCCGGCACACATGCCAATTATTGGAAAGACACTCCCTTTGCTAATTTCGATGAGGCTGAGATTGGACAAATGTTCATGAGCCACTCCATGATTGATCATGCACAGAATTTCCCTTACATGGATGGACAAAGCGTATTTAAAACAGCCGTGGTGAAATTTCCTGAGGTGATTATGGAAGCCCTGAATCATAATCATCTACAACCATCCGACATCAACCTGTTGATACCACATCAAGCCAATTTACGTATTGCTCAGTTTGTGCAAAAGAAATTAAAATTGCGGGATGATCAGGTGTATAATAATATTCAGCGTTACGGCAACACTACGGCTGCATCCATTCCTATTGCATTAGCAGAAGCGTGGGAACAGGGTAAAATAAAAGAAGGAGACCTAGTTTGCCTTGCTGCATTCGGCAGTGGATTTACCTGGGGAAGTGCATTGATCAGATGGTAAACGCATCAAGACATATCGTTTTCCTTATCAACCCGGTTTCTGGTGGTAAAGCTAAAGAAAAGCTTATTCAATCAATCGAACAATCAGCACAAGCCGCTGGTGTTCGGCATGAAGTACTACCCACTGATGTGGATGGAAATTACCATGCACTTAAAGAAAAAATTCAACGGGAACGCATAACTGATATTGTAATTTGTGGTGGTGATGGAAGCATTAGTGCCGTTGTTGGTGCGTTAAGAGAAGAACCGGTCAGGTTTGGAATCATTCCGGCAGGATCCGGAAACGGGCTAGCCAGGGCAGCACGCATTCCTTTAAATAGTTCTGAAGCTTTAAACGTGATTATGCATCCGCATACATTATCAGTTGATGGCTTTTTGGTGAATGATAGGTTCAGTTGTATGCTTACCGGGCTTGGTTTTGATGCACATGTAGCGCATCAGTTTGCCCAAAAAAAACGCAGGGGATTCTGGACATACCTTACAGAAACCATTCGTCATTATTTCAACGCTTCCTCTTATCGATTCAAAATTCAGTTACAACATACCCATCAGGATGTTCAGGCATATTTCATTAGCATTGCAAACAGTAATCAGTTTGGAAATGATGTTACTATTGCTCCATGTGCCTTACTCAACGATGGCAAACTTGACATTGTTGTTGTGAATAACATGAACAAAATACGATTGTTGTGGGAAATACTGCATCAAATCCGTGCAGGGAAAGTGCAATCGGCCGATAAAGAAAGAATTCGGAGAAATATTTATTATGTACAAACATCTTCATTGCACATTACCAATCCGGAAATGGCGCCACTACATATCGATGGTGACCCTGTAGAAACCAGCGAACACATCTACATACAAATTATTCAAAACGCATTTCAACTGCTGGTGCCACAGAAAAGTTTATCTCAATAATTCAATCAATCTGCTTACAGATGCTTTATTAGCAGGATGATAAAATGACTGTTCCACATCTCTGCGTTCTCTCGCCGATAAATGAAAATTCATAGCTGCAATTTTCTCTTCTTTTTCCGGAACATATACCATGGAGATTCGGTTTACAGGAACGTTAAGCATTCCGGTAAAATAACTCACCTGATCGTTCTGAAAATAATCCTGCAACTTATACCAGTTGTGTTGCAGCACTGTAAACGGATTAATCAGCATATCTGACAAGGAATTGGTAATAAATGGATTTTGCCAGTTATCTGTTTGTTTATCCCGAATCATCAGCATAACCACTCCTCCGGTATTTTCGTTTATCCATTCCTGAAAGTATTCAATGAATCGAAGGGTGGTTTCCGTTCCATAATTATCGCGCAAACCGGCATCCATCACATCAATTACAGGATTGGTAGGCAACCACACATTAGGCAACACATAAGGAAAAGTGGCATTCATCCTCAAAGCCGTCAATGCCCGAAGGTTTCGGGGTTCTAGGTCTTTAAAGAATGTATTGAAATCAACAGCATCCGGGCTGCTCAATGAATCCTGCTCAAAGAGGCGCGGTTTCATCATAAAGCTGATGGGTTGCGTGCATATCATCATTTTCCTGCCATCGCTTTTAATTACAGAATTAAACATCATCATCGGAATAATGGCATCTGCTTCTTCCTGTACCCTGTCTTTAATCTGAAAGTTCAACAGATTTCTGGTGTTATCTGACAACTTCTTTTCAAATGCATAACCCCGGTCTTTAACATAGGATTGTCCATCAACCTGAAATTTCTGTACTGGTGCAAACAAATCCCTTGCAATCATAGAAGTGAAAACAGGGTTCAGCAAGTCTCCTGAAATATGTTCGCCAAACTTTGGTGCATGCAGGTTGATATTTTTGCCTAATATTTTCTGGCGGTAAAGCTCACGGTAATACGTAGCGGCTAACATACCGCCACTTGCACCGGTCATCATAAATGTTTGCTTCATCAAATCTCCTCCGGTCAGGCTATCGAGTTGTTGCATTGAGCTCATTACGAATGCGGCACTTCGTAATCCTCCTCCACTTACATTTATAAAAACCATCAGGGGCTTATCTTCCTTTTGGCGTGCTTTCCACTTCTCCAGCACCTGAATCATTTGTTGCTTATCCTGCTGAATCTTTTTAGGGGTACATATTTGCTGAAGGGATGATTTATTATAGGCCGGTCGCAGATGCGGTTTGTCGTAATGTAATCCGTAAGCCTTATTTCTCGGATCAATGATTTCATACTTATATAAGGCATTTACACCAATCACTAAAATGATTGTAAACAACAGGCTCCAGCTACCCAGAAAATAGGCGAGTGCGCCCATAACGGCTATCAATACTGCAAATAATATCAAAAAACTGGCAGCAGCAGGCATCTCGAAAAAACGATTTTCCAGAAAAAAGCCTACTATAACGAGTGAAATAAATGCCAGAAAAATACATAACATACCGGCGAGATGATGTCGTTTGAAAACCACATCAATAAACTCTTGGCGATAATGTGCTACAGAACGGGGCTTCCGTAATTTGAAGGAAGGAGTGAGGAAATAATTGACCCTTATTTCACGAAACTTTGCCGTTGGTCTGCCGGTTTGCTGAAATGTTTTTCGAAATTGTTGTGGATTGGCTACTAGCGGGGCGATGCTTCGAACGATGGTTCTTTCAGCACTAAAAAAATATGCAAAAGAAAGAAACCAAATAAACAGAATCCCCAACCACATGCTGAATATCATATACCAGATATCTGCAGCTGGTTTAAGTTCCACAAAATCATTGAAACTGTAAATGCGAATACTATATACCGTTAGAAATACTACAGGAATGATGCTATTGTTGATACAATATTTTAAAAAAGGTTGAGTGGTGGTAGCCAGAAAATTAAAACGTCGACTATGCAGGATAAAGGTTGTAATATTCCAGCTCATTATAAATACTCCAAGCGCAAGCCCTACAATCAGGGCTCCGATAAAATTTACTTTTCCCAGATATTCAGGAGACAATATGAGTCCGCTGGCTCCAAATGTTTTTAGAAAGCTTCCCTGAATGGCACTGAACAATATCCACCAAAAAAGTAATAATACCTGATACTTTTTAAAATGGAGTATGAACAGCTGGACAGGGAAAAAGTGATATACATTTTTCAGCAATGATTTCATAGAAACGCGCATTGCTTAAATATATAAAATAAAAAACTGTAAAACTAACGTGTGGGGTGTTTCCTTACCAGAAACAACAGTGCAGTCAGTGCCATTACGAGCAACATGGCTACAAATTGATGTGCCACACCAAACCATGTAAACGCATCAGCATTGTGCGCATACGTTACTGTGAAGATGCCTAGTAAAATTTGAATCAGCAGTAACAACAGGAAGGATATCCGTAATTTTTTAAAGAGGGTACTATTTTGAAGGTGTTTTGTTTGTATAAAAAAGAGGATGACCAAAATGGCCAGCAGATATGCCAAATTTCTATGCATTACATGTACCATCAGGTTATTATTAAAAAAATTGGATACTGCGGGTTGTTGTTCCCATAAGCCCGGCGGAAGGAAATGTCCGTTGATGGAAGGCCAAGAAGGTGCTGATTGCGCGGCTTTCAACCCTGCCATGAAACCACCGTAGCATAGTTGAACAAACACCAGTGCTGTAATAAACCAAAGTAAATTTTTAGCTAAGGGAGAGATCAATTTATTGTTGAAAGATGACGTTAAGGATAGT
>JAHBTM010000036.1 GCA_019638635.1 Ferruginibacter sp.
AATCTGGAAACAATGGCTGTAGCTGCAAAGCGTCGATCGGTAAAAAGTCTATTCGACCGGAATCTCCAACGATTTGAGGAATATACACTGCAACTTGGTGACATCCTGTTTGATTTTTCTAAAAATAACCTGAATGAAGCTGAACTGGCGGAACTCTGTCAACTGGCAAGCGCATGTGGTGTGGAGGAGGCCGTGGAAGCAATGTTTGCCGGTGAACGGATCAACGAAACGGAAAACCGTTCGGTGTTACATACTGCATTAAGGAAATTCGATGGTCAGCCCCTGTGGGTTGAGGGGAAAGATATTATGGAAGATGTAATACGCGTGCGACAACAGATGAAAGCATTTTGTAATGCCGTCCATACTCAACATCATCTTGGGTTTACGGGTAAGCCTATCCGTTATATCGTAAATATTGGAATTGGAGGTTCTGATCTGGGGCCGGTGATGGTTACGGAAGCACTCAGGCCTTATCATATTGAAGGTATCCGTACTTTTTTTGTGAGCAATGTGGATGGTACACACATTACGGAAACACTGAAGCAGGTTACGGCAGATGAAACTCTGTTTCTGATTGCCAGTAAAACTTTCACCACTCAGGAAACGATGGCCAATGCTCATACAGCCCGTGATTGGTTTTTACGAAGTGGCGGAAGCACAGAAGATATTGCGAAGCATTTTGTGGCGTTGAGTACCAATGCGCCTGCAGTAGATGCATTTGGAATTGCGCCGGACAATCGTTTTGAATTCTGGGACTGGGTGGGAGGAAGATATAGTTTATGGAGTGCTATCGGGTTGTCGATTGCGTTAACCATTGGTTACAACCGATTTGAGGAGCTTTTGAAAGGTGCTGAACAAACAGATATTCATTTTAAGCAAACACCTTTTAAAAAAAATATACCGGTCATCATGGCCCTCGTGGGCATTTGGTACCGAAATTTTATGGGGGTGCATTCTGAAGCCATACTTCCATATGATCAATACCTGCATCGCTTTGCGGCATATTTTCAGCAAGGCAATATGGAAAGCAATGGCAAATCAACAGACCGTAACGGGGAGCGTATCCACTACCCTACCGGACCGGTAGTATGGGGCGAACCCGGCACCAACGGGCAGCACGCTTTTTATCAGTTGATACATCAGGGAACCGATGTGGTGCATTGTGATTTTATAGCACCGGCCATCAGCCATAATCCTTCGGGTAACCATCACCGATTGTTGCTGAGCAATTTTTTTGCGCAAACCGAAGCCCTTATGCTGGGGAGTGCAAATGAGAATCCGCATAAGGTGTTTACTGGAAACCGGCCCACCAATTCCTTCCTCATAAAGCAAATCACCCCTTTCAATTTGGGAAGCCTGATTGCATTGTATGAGCATAAAATTTTTGTTCAGGGTATAGTTTGGAATATTTACAGTTTTGATCAGTTTGGTGTAGAGTTAGGAAAGGTATTGGCCAACCGCATCTTACCCGAACTGGAAACGAAGGTATTAGTTCATTCGCATGATGCCTCCACCAACGGTTTGATTAATGCGTGGAAAAAAATGTGTAAAGAAATGTGATTCCTGGCTATAATCAGTTGGCATACTTACATTCCTATCATTCCTATTGCAAGGCGTTTGGAAAAGGGGCGACTATTTTCAGGCAATGCCTGAGCCAACCCACCGATCCGTCATACCGCAAAATTCGGGTACAATTCAGAATTCGATGATTCAGAAAACAAATTACCACTTATCCACTTCTTCGTGAGTGTCTGAACTGTTTGTTGAGGAGTCTTCTGGTGCGGATGCTGAAGGTGTTTCTGTTTTTTCTTCAGAAACAACCGGAGAAGTTGTTGCTGGTGTTTCGTGTACAGATTCTTCTCCTTCATAAGGAGTATCATGATTAAATGCATCAAAATCGAAATCAGGCATCAAATCTGTCTTTACAAAATCTACAGCTTCATTCAAACCCTTAATGAATTTGTTGAAATCTTCTTTGTAGAGGAATATTTTGTGACGATCATATCCGTCAGAATCAAAACGTTTCCGGCTTTCAGTAATGGTGAGGTAGTAATCGTTTCCACGGGTTTCTCTCACATCAAAGAAATACGTTCTGCGCTTACCGGCTTTAATTCTTTTGCTGTAAACGCTTTCCATTTTTTTGTCGTTGTTTTCGTACGCCACAAGTAAAGTTTTTTTGGTCAGTTTGAAGTGATAGCAAAGATAAATTTGTTTTCGAAATCACAAAATTTTGTCAAATTTCTTTTGGATATTATCCGGAGATGCCGGTTAGTTGTTGCCGGTGATACATTTCGGCATATAAACCTCGGGCATTCAGCAGTTCGGAGTGCGAACCCGTTTCGGCAATCCTTCCTTCATGCATAACAATAATTGTATCAAATTCCATTAATGAAAACAACCGGTGGGTTATAATAATAGCGGTTTTATTCTGTAGGAATGATTCCAATGCCCCCGTAATCTTTTGTTCTGTTTCAGCATCTACTGCGCTTAAGCAATCATCAAGAATCAGGATGGAAGGGTTTTTCACCAGTGCGCGCGCAATGGAAATCCTTTGTTTTTGTCCTCCACTCAAGGTAATACCCCGTTCTCCCACACTGGTGTCGTACCCTGCCGGAAAACGCATAATCTCTTCATGTACGCCTGCGGCTTTTGCAGCGCGAATGATATCTTCTTGATGTACATCCTGTTCGGCGAAAGCAATGTTATTCCGGATGGTATCACTGAACAGAAAAATATCCTGTGGTACATAACTAATCGACTTTCGCAAAGCTTTACGATGAATTTTATCGATAGGGATTCCGTCCAGCTCTATGCTTCCACTATCGGGTTCGTATATACGCAAAAGCAATTGAGCCAAGGTAGATTTTCCGGAACCGGTTCTTCCAACAATGGCAATTTTATTTCCGGGACGTATGTGAATGTTTAAATCTTTTATGGCATGAATGCCGGTATTTGGATATGTAAATTGTACCTCTTTTAAAAGGATATCGCCCTGAGGGATGATGTGCTTTGCATCCTGTGCATCTTGTATGGCTGGTGTTGTATTCAGGAATTCATTGATCCGTTTTTGGGAGGCTGCAGCACGTTGCGTCATGCTGGCCGTCCACCCAATGGCACTCACAGGAAACGTAAGCATCTGAATATACAATACAAATTCTGCCACCTTACCCACACTGGCACCGGGCACACCATTCACTACATCCATACTTCCTGCCATAATGGTTAACAGTGTACTCACGCCTACCAATACACCAATGCTTGGAAAATATACAGATTCCGTTTTGGCCAGGCTCAATGCATTGTTTTTGTACTCTTCACTGTTATTAGTGAAAAAAGAAAGCATGGATTTTTCCTGTACAAAAGATTTAATCACACGTATTCCAGAATACGATTCCTGTGCATTGGTAGTGAGATTGCTTAAAAGCGATTGGATTTTTTCACTTTTTCTATGGATAATGGTGTTTACATAATAGATAGCAATGGCTAAAAAAGGGAAAGGTACGAGGGCATAAAATGTGAGCCTGGGATCAGACCGGTACATGAAGAAAATACTAAACCCGATTACAGCAGCAAGGTTGATGAAGTACATGATGGCCGGACCGGTATACATCCTTACCCTACTCACGTCTTCGGATATACGATTCATCAAATCTCCGGTGTGGTTGGCTTTATAGAATCCTGCATCCAGTTTCTGATAATGATTGAAAATTTCATTTTTTTGATCGTATTCAATAAGCCGGCTCATCACAATAATTGTCTGGCGCATCAGGAACATGAATATACCACTCAATACGGCGAGCAGTAACAAGAGTACGCCGGCAAACAGAATCTTATCCTGAAATGATAATTCAGAAAAATAATGAATGGTTTTACGGACGAGGATGTCGTATCCGGCATAAACATCCGGATGTATTTCAGGGTTTCCGGGTTTTAATGCCTGCACCACGGTATCCACCACATAGCCGGTTAATTGGGGAGATAAAATCCGAAAGTAATTGGTCAATATCACAAATACAGCACCCAACACAAACCGCCATCTGTACCTCCAAAAGAATGAATTAAGGGCGGATAAGTGTTTCATTGTTGCAAAAATAATGAATACATGGCTTTGGGGTATTAGGTGGATGACTAGATATAAAACATGGGTATTCTTCATTTGAATACTCTGTTTATTAATCCCCTGTTTTTCAAATCAACTGAATTGTGGTGAAACACTCTCGAAAATCACCGAACTTCGCTGTATGAAAAAATTGAGTTTCATCATGCTGCTGGGCTTTTGGGTGATGTCTTGCAGTACATCTAAATATACATCTGCCGAAACATCAGTTCAGGTATCTTTTGTACAAATCAATGACGTGTACGAGATTGATGCGTTGGAAGGTGGTACATCAGGGGGCATGGCACGGGTGGCAACGTTAAAAAATCAGGTGCTGGCCGAAAATCCGAATACGCTCCTGGTTATGGCCGGTGATTTTTTAAGTCCTTCAGTTTACAACAGCTTAAAAGTAGATGGCACACCGGTTCGGGGCAAACAGATGGTGGAAGCTATGAATGCTGCCGGTATGGATATTGCCGTATTTGGAAATCATGAGTTTGATATCCGGGAATCAGAGCTGAAAGACCGAATCAATGAATCTACCTTTGAGTGGATATCGGGTAATACTTTTAATAACATATCCAATGTAGTCACTCCCTTTTCAAAAGTAATTAACGGTAAGGCTTATCCGTTTCCTAAATATCTTATACGCACATTTAAAAATGACCAAGGCCATTCAATAAAGTTAGGTTTCATCAGTGTTTGTCTTCCATTCAATAAATCATCGTATGTAGTATACACCGATCCTTTATCTACCGCTGAGATGCTCTATCATCAAATCAAGGATTCGTGTGATGCCGTTGTGGCCATTACCCATCAGGCCATGGAAGATGATATTGAATTGGCCAAAAGGTTACCTGAACTGGCGTTGATTATGGGCGGACATGAGCACGACATGCGTTTACAGCGTGTAGGAAAAGTTTGGATAACAAAAGCGCATGCCAATTCAAAATCTGCATTTATTAACCAACTACGTATAGTTAGGAAACAAACACAGACTAAAGAAGTTGAAGTAACGCATGAATTGAAGTATCTGGATGCCAGCGTCGAGAAGCATACTTATACACAGGAAGTGGTGCAAAAGTGGAGCGCAAAGGCGGCAAAAAATTTTGCTTCTTTGGGTTTTGATGCACAGCGAATCATCCTTGAAAAAGGAGAAGAATTGGAAGGGCGCGAATCGTATGTAAGAAGTACTACCACCAATTTAACCAAACTGGTTATACGTTCGATGGAGTATGCAGCGCCACAGGCAGATGTGGCCATCGTGAATTCAGGATCTATTCGTGTGGATGATGTATTGAAAATGCCATTGACTGAATATGATATCATTCGAACCCTGCCATATGGAGGTGCCATCACTGAAGTGGAGATGAAAGGTAGTTTGTTGCGCCAGGTGTTGGATATTGGAGTGCAGAATCGTGGAATTGGCGGATTTTTGCAATATTCCGAATCTTTAAAAAATTTGGATGGGCAATGGACGATAAGTGAAGTTTTAATTCAGGATACGTCTTCGTACAGGGTTGCATTAACTGAGTTTCTATTGACTGGCGGGGAAGCCAATCTGGGCTTTTTAAAGCCTAATCACCCGGGGATTACTGAAGTATATCCGCTTTCCAATAGCCAATTTGACCCCAGATCGGATATCCGGTTAGCGATTATCCGTTATATTTCCAAGGAGAAATAGACACTCCTCGTTTTTCTACGAAAAAAACTTGGCTTTTACCCATGTATGTAAACTAAATAGCCAGCATACAAACGCTCAATACTTACTCAATTGAAGTAGACATATTTTCCTCGAGACAAAATGGTTGGTGGCCGGACTTAAGTCCGGCCGTTCAGTTTCTCAGATCTGTAAGCTATAACAAACCCTGTATGTGAAATGCTGGTACCGATGGAAGGAGTTAATATTTACTGGCCTGACTTAAGTCCGGCCGTAACATTTCCCAAGATTGGGAATGATTTAAAGCATTGTTTATGAATTACTTGTACAGATGAGATAAATTAAACTCTCAGTGGCCGGACTTAAGTCCGGCCCAGAAAGTACATTAACCACCCACCAAATAGCAAATACTCTGTTTATATTCTGGCCGGACTTAAACCCGGCCGCAAATTTTTCATTGGTTTAAAATAATTCAAAACATTGTATAAGAAACATTTGTGTGGGGAAAACGGCTGAATGCCCAGTGGCCGGACTTAAGTCCGGCCACTAAGTGTCTCAGGCTTCAATATAATTTAATGTTCAGCCACATGCCTGATTAAAAAGGTATAGAAATATAAAAATAATCTGCCTCTTTTTAGTTTTTGGCATGAAAATTGTTTTAAAATGTGGATGGTTAAATAGATTCCAGTATAAGCCATTATCCTAAAGAAATTTCCAAGGACCCCGGTCTAATAAGTACCTATCCGGTGTTGTTTCTACTTCACCAGGATACAGTATAAAAAACGTATTTACCCCCGACTGAAAAACCGAAGTATGGGAGTTGTCGAAAACGACAACTCCTTTTTTTTTACTACTATTATCCTTCAATTATTATCTCCTGAAAACTTGCTACTCACTGAATCAATCTATATCTTAGTGCGTTTTATAATATAAACTGTTGAATTACAATATTCAGCATAGCAAACACTAACTGCATATATTTAGATGAAATTCCTAGCTAGCCTGGTCCTGTGGTGTTTACCATGTTGGGCCTTTTCACAAACATTATCTCCTACCGGTAATATTGATTTTTGTGTGAGCGGTAATTTAACCGTAACGGGAGCGGCCCCCGGTACCACTTTTCAATGGCAATTGAACGGTACGGATCAACCCGGTGCCACGGCAGCAAGCTACACGGTAACAGCTAATGGTTCGTATCGGGTCATCCTGTTAAATGGTGGAGTGCGCGATACATTGGGTACCTCAAACGTTACCATACGTCAGAATCCGAATGCCGGCTTCAGTTTCACGCCCTCCGGCGTTTGTATGAATACACCGGTTCAATTCACTTATACCGGTGGAACCACCGGAGCATTGAATTACTCTTGGGATTTTGGCGATCCAAACTCAGGCTCAGCCAATACAGCTACTTCACCCAATCCCGTGCATCGGTTTGTTGGAACTCCAGGTAACAACACCCAAACATTTAGTGTACGCCTAACCGTTACAACTACATTTGGTTGTACTGCTACGGTTACACAAAATGTTACCATGAACCAAACACCCGGAACAGAATTACTGGGTGATAATCCTACCTCATACAACTCGTTTACTTATTTCACAGAGTGCGTTGCTACCTCGCACCTGTTCACCTTTGCCAATAATTCATCTACAGTTGCTACCAATACGAATTATCAAATAGTTTGGGGTGATGGCTCTCCGAATTTCAATAGTTCAACTTTTACAACCACTACCCATACATACAATATTGGGAATTACAACATGCTATTTATTGTGAACGGATCCAATGGTTGCAGAGATACCGGCCTGTACCGCGTTTTCGTAGGTAGCAATCCCGCCATTGGTTTTGCCAATCCGGGGAGTAGTTCTATCTGCAATGGTACACCGCTTACTTTTCAAATTAGCAGTGCTGATTTGAATCCGCCTTCCACACAATACACCGTTACGTTCAACGATGGAACACCTCCCATTAACTATAATCATCCACCTCCTTCCAGTGTAACACATCTGTTCGAACTAACCTCATGCGGAACCAGCAGTGGAGCATTCCCGAATTCTTTTTCCGCCAGCATTGAAGCATCCAACCCATGCAGCCGGTCAGTTGTTCAGGTTGTACCAATTTATGTTTCCGAGAAACCTAATCCTGACTTTACGATATCACCCCGGGATACAGTCTGTACCAGTAATACGGTAACCCTCACCAATACTGGAGGTGGTGCGTCCAATAATAACAATGGAGTTTGCCTGCCAGGAAAATCTGTTTGGCAAATCACCCCTTCCACCGGTTGGAGTTTGCTGGGCGGAACCTTGGGAAATGATAACAATTCCAATAGTGTGGGAATTTGGGTTTCCGGAACTGATATCATTCAACTACAATTTTCAACACCGGGTACTTACTCTATTGAATTAAAAACAGGGAACAACAATTGCGGAATAGATTCAATCATTAAAACCATTTGTGTAAATCCTGAACCCACCGGAACATTTACTTTATCACCGGTTACAGGTTGTGCACCATTGGCAGTAACTTCTTTATTAAATACCAATACGCCTTTATGTGGGGATTTAACGTATAACTGGGAAGTAACTTATCAGTCTACTTCAGGCTGTACACCTGCCACTTCTTCGTATTCATTCACCAATGGTACCAGTGCCACTTCGCGTGAACCCCGGTTTTTATTCACTAACCCCGGCGTGTACACGATACGCCCACTGATTATTGCTCCTTTATCATCTTGTTCTACCTGGTTGCCATCCCAACAAGTAATCGTTAAAGGACGCCCGGTAGTAGCGCTTGGAGCATTGCCAGCAAATATTTGTGTTGGACAATCCCTTTCTCCCACTGCCTCCGCTTCCTGTTACCTGGATGCTTCCAGTACATACGCCTGGTCGTTCCCGGGAGCAAGTCCATCTGCAGCCTCCACCCTGAATCCGGGAAGCATCACCTACAACACAGCCGGCAGTGCCGTGATTACCCTGGCCGTGACCAATGAATGTGGTACCACTTCACAGAACACAAATGTGACCTTGAACCCCACTCCGGTTATTCAAACGGTGTCGGATAAAGTGTTGTGTCATGGCGAAAGCACAGGGGCTATCAACTTCAGTACGACGCCTGCAGCAGGGGTTGCTGTGAGCTGGACTAACTCGAATACATCTATCGGACTGGCAGCATCCGGTACAGGAAATATACCATCTTTCAACGTGGTGAATTTGTCGGCATCCTCTATAACATCTACTATAACGGTAACGGCTAGTTTAAATGGATGCACCTCATCTTCTTCATTCACTATTACCGTGAACCCCCGGCCTGCAGCTCCGAGTACGGCACCTGTTCAATATTGCGTTGGAGAAACAGCAGTACCACTCACGGCAACGGCTACAGGTAGCAACACCTTGCTTTGGTACACAGCCGCTACTGGAGGAACCGGCAGTACATCAGCCCCAACTCCTTCAACCATATCACCAGGTGCTACAACATATTATGTAAGTCAGTTGAACAATTCCACTTCCTGTGAGAGTGTTCGAAGTCCGCTGGTGGTTTCAATTTTCCAGTCACCGGTCATTACATCCGCTACCGGAATCAACCCTACCCAATGTGCCGCTGCAAATGGATCTATCACACTGTCTGGCTTAACACCTAATTCCGGCTATACGGTGAGTTATACCGCCTCGTCTGGCATCAATATTGTTTCACTGACATCAAACAACAGCGGCGTTATTACCATTACAGGGTTAACCGCTGGCAGTTACAGCAATATCACTGTAACCGCATCCGGTTGTTCATCATCGCCAGCAGGTCCGGTTTCCCTGAGCGACCCATCGGCTCCTGCAGCACCAACAGCGAATTCGAATAGCCCTATCTGCAGCGGACAATCAATCAACTTATCTGCAAATAATGTGACGGGTGGAACATTCACATGGACAGGCCCCGGAGGATTCAATAGTTCCTCACAAAATCCTGTAATTCCAAATGCTACTACCGGAGCCTCCGGTACATATAGTGTAACCGTTACTGTAAGTGGTTGTACATCTCCCGCAACAACCCTACCGGTGGTAGTGAATGCTACACCCCTCATTACATCTGCCTCCAGCAATTCACCTTTGTGTACAGGGGAACAACTGCAATTGAGTTCAGCGGTTAACTATACCGGAACACTCTCCTATGCATGGTCCGGACCCGGAGGTTTTACTTCTGCTGATCCCAATCCGGTCATCAGTTCCGTGACCACATCCGCTGCCGGAACTTACACTTTACAGGTTACTGGAGATGCCGGAACTTGCACATCAACCGTTTCTTCCATTTCTGTTATTATAAATGAAACGCCTTCCATTGATAGTATACGGGGTACTAATCCGAATCTCTGCAGTACGCCAACTGGTAGCATCCAATTGTATGGATTCACTGCAGGGTTAACGTATCAGGTGAATTATACACGCAACACAATACCCCAAAGTATTACACTTACGGCAGATGCTTCCGGAGTATTAACAATACCCAATGTAACAGCCGGTACATATACCAATTTTGTAGTCATCAGAAACGGATGTTCAACAACAGACAATACAGTAATTGTATTAACCGATCCGGATCCTCCAACTACACCGGTGCCGACCACGAATGCACCCATCTGTAGTGGAAATACATTGAATTTAACAGTACCTGCATACAGTGGAACGGCTACATATAGCTGGACCGGCCCCGATGGATTTACCAGTGCCGTTCAAAATCCTGTGATACCCGCAGCTACTACTGCAGCTTCCGGAACGTATAGTGTAACCGTTACCGTGAATGGATGTACTTCTGCAGCGGGAAGTGTCAACGCAGTGATTCACTCTACTCCATCTACTCCGGTTGCCACTTCTAACAGTCCGATCTGCAACGGTTCCACCCTTCAACTGAATGGCAACTCCACGTTTACAGGTGTATTGTCGTATAGCTGGTCAGGCCCAGATGGTTTTACTGCAAATGTGGCTAGTCCTTCCATCATCAATGCACAGCCGGTAAACAGCGGCAACTACATATTCACTACAACGGCTGTAACCGGAAATTGTGCCGCTCCTCCGGTGACGATTTCAGTAGTGGTGAATGCCACACCGGTAATCACCTCCACATCATTTACCAATCCAACTCAGTGCAGTACACCCACAGGGACGATTTCGCTGCAAGGATTGCAAGCCAACACATTATATTCCGTATCGTATCTATTTAATTCAAACCCAATAACAACAACCATTCAGTCGAATACTTCAGGGGTGTTAATAATACCGTCACTGCTTGCCGGAACGTACAGTAACCTAACGGTTGAGTTGAATAACTGTACCTCTTCTCCTGCGGCTGATATTATTTTAGTTGATCCAAATCCACCAGCACCTCCTCAACTCACACAAAATGGACCGGTGTGTGCACTTGAAACATTACAACTGAATGCAACAACCACACTTCCGGGAACAGCATCTTACACATGGAGCGGGCCATCAGGGTTTAACAGCACACAGCAAAATCCTTCTATTTCACTCATGTCGGCTGCCAATGCAGGATTATACTCGGCAACCGTTACCATCAATAACTGTACTTCAGCTGCGGCTAGTTTAAATGTGGTAGTACATCCGTTGCCTCCGACACCGGTAGTGGCAAGTCCGCTTGAACTATGCATCAATACCAACGCAGTGCCTTTAACAGCTACTGCCTCAACCGGCAATACGCTCAACTGGTACCTGGGTGCAGGAACCACTGTACCAGTTGCAACAGCTCCTACGCCATCTACGCTATCTATAGGTTCTACATCGTACTATGTAACACAAACCAATACTTTTGGATGTGAGGGGCCCGATGCAACATTGGTTGTGCAGGTGAATCCGGATGCCCATGCGGTATTTACTCCTTCTCAAATTACAGGTTGCCCTCCATTTCTGATCGATGCGTCAATTGTGGGGTTGCAAACGTTCCCATTGCAGAATAATCAATACAACTGGTACGCCGATGATGTGTTTATAGGAAGTGGTACAACGTTTCCTGGATATACCATACCGAATCAACATGACAGTGTAGAAATTACATTGATCACCACTTCGCTCTTTGGATGTTTGCCGGATACCATGCGTCATACTTTTTATACGTACGTATTGCCCACACCATCCTTTACAACTGATATTCAGGAAGGATGCGGCCCTTTACAAGTGGTATTTTTAAATACCACACCCGGAGGGTCAACGTATACATATAACTGGAATTTCGGAAATGGAATTACCTCCAACCTGGAACAACCAGGTTCAGTGGTGTTCCAGCCGAATCCACAAAGTGGAGATACGGTGTATAATGTACAACTACAAATTGTATCCGTTTGCGATACCATTACACTCACACAACCCATACGTGTGAAAGCACCACCTATTGCTTTGTTCTCTCCTTCACGTACGGTGGGTTGTTCTCCCATGCAGGTCACATTTGTAAACACCACCCGAGGCAATAACGTAACCTATGATTGGAATTATGGTGATGGTACATCTTTCCAAACCACACAAAATACTAATGTTTCACATACGTATTTTACCGGAGTAGTAGATACATTTACTGTACGCTTAATTGCAACCAATGAATGTGGTGCAGATACGAGTTTCTTTGATATCATCACTGCTCCCAATAATATTAACTTGAATTTCCAGATGAATGGGCCTGACCAGTTTGGTTGTGCTCCACATGCTGTTCCTTTTATCAACAATACGCCCGGAGCCAATGTGTTTAACTGGAATTTCGGAGATGGAAATATTTTAAGTACAACTGCCAATGTAGATACCGTGTATCATACATTTATTTCGCCGGGTACCTATACTGTTACATTGCATGCGGAAAATGCCTGTACAGATACGTCCACTACAAGAATTGTGACCGTGTTCCCAAATCCAAATGCAGCGTTTATGGCCGACCGTTATACAGTGTGTATCGGTGAACCTATACAATTTACCAATCAGTCTGATGCTGCCACTTCTTATATATGGCAGTTTGGTGATGGCACAACCTCTACCCTTGTAAACCCTACGCACGCTTATTCAGCCTCCGGTACCTATACAGTGAAATTGAATATTTATCGCGTGAATCCGCCGGGTAATATTTGTGTGGATAGTGTAGAACAACAAGTTCAGGTAGTTGCTTCTTTGCCCGGATCATTCACTGTTCAAACATCAGGCAATTGCGTGCCAATGACAGTAACCTTTGTGAATGACCAGCGACCTTCCCAAACGAGTGTATGGGATTTTGGAGATGGCAACACGGGTTTAGGCGATAGTGTGGTACATACCTATCAATCTACTGGCGTCTTCACAGTTCGGCTTACCGCCGTTTCACCGGGAGGATGTACATATACGTCGTCGCAGGTGGTACGAGTAAATGGTGTGTCAGGCACGTTAAGTTATCCGGGAGGATTTGTTTGTTCGCCCAATGCCGTTCGTTTAGAGGTGTCAGGCAGTAACATTCAAACTGTTACGTGGGATTTGGATGATGGCACAACATTCACTAACACCCAGCGTGTGGTCTATCACACGTATGCTCAACCCGGCAACTATATTCCATCAGTCACCTTGCAGAGTGCGGATGGTTGTACTTATCCAATTCGGGGAACCGATACCATTAAAGTGGATCGTATCTCAGCAGGATTTATACACACTACCGGAAACTTCTGTGGCTTCACAAACGTTCGCTTCACAGATACTTCATCGGTGTTTTTTGGAAAGAACAGTGTGTTATGGAATTTTGGAGATGGAAACACAGGCAGTGGCGTTACGGTAGAACATTCATACTCCATCTCCGGAGTGTATACGGTTCAAATGATTGTTACCGGAAACAGCGGGTGTGCCGATACAGTGACCAAGCAGATAAACATTGATGTAAACAGCATTCCTTCGGCCTCTATTGTTGCACCGATTGAAGTGTGTACCGGTGACGATGTGTTGTTCAATAGTATACTTCAATCCATTGATCCCGTAAATATTATCCAATGGAGTATTTCGAATGGAACTACGTTTACGGGTGACCGTATTAATTATTCTTTTGCATTGCCGGGAAGTTATACGATTCGTTTAATTGCAGGCACACCAGCCGGTTGCTACGATACAGCATTCCACAATATTCAGGTTCGCCAGTCGCCGGTGGTGCGTGCCAGCAGCGATGTAACTTATTGCTTGGGTGGTTCAGCCCAGCTTAGTGTAACCGGTGGTTTACAATATCAATGGTCGCCCAATCAGGGGTTATCTTGTAACGATTGTGCGAATCCGTTAGCGAATCCTTCCGTTACCACCCCTTATGTAGTAACCGGTACTTCAGCCAACGGTTGTACTGCCACTGATACCATTGTAATTACAGTGATTCAGCCATTGGTAATGAATGTTTCGGATAATGATACACTTTGTATTGGTCAATCAGCACCGTTAATGGCCAGTGGTGCGGCTACTTACGTTTGGTCGCCGGGCACTTCACTGAACAATACCACTATTTCAAATCCGGTAGCAACACCAAGTATCACGACCACATATCGGGTGATCGGGTACGACGGTCAAAACTGTTTCACCGATACAGCGTATGTGGTAGTGGCTGTTGGGCAATACCCTACTGTTTCTCTTGGTCCTGATCAGCAACTTCCTTCAGGCACACAATTACCACTCGCTACAGTGATACAAAACGGACCTATAGCTCAATGGGAATGGATGCCTCCGGGAGATCTGGATTGTGCGGATTGTCCGTTGCCTACCGCCTATATCCGCAATAATATCACCTATACTGTACGCGTAACCAATATTTATGGTTGCGAAGCAACAGATGAAATGAATATTAGAGTGTTCTGTACCGACGGACAAGTATTCATTCCCAATGCGTTTACACCTGATGGTGATGGAGTGAATGATATTTTAATGGTTCGTGGAACGGGAATCGCCCGTGTGAAATCATTCCGAATTTTCAATCGTTGGGGAGAAGTGGTATTCGAACGCAGTAATTTCCTACCGAATAATCCTGCCTATGGATGGAATGGAAAAGTAAGAGGGAAAGATGCACCACCGGATGTGTTTGTGTTTACCGCCGAAGTGATATGTGATAACGGTACCCCCTATACGTATAAAGGCAATGTTTCAATTATAAAGTAACCTACAATGAAACCTTTTTTAATATTGTGCTGGATGTTGCTTTCTGCTGTGAATGTACAGGCACAGGATATAAATTTTTCACAGTTCTATGAAATGCCAATGTTGCGCAACCCTTCGCTCACCGGATTTTTCAAGGGCGATTTCAGGATTACCGGTGCATACCGTTCTCAATGGGGCAGTGTGAGCGGAGTGCCTTTTAAAACACAGGCTTTGGGAACGGAATTCAAGTTTCCACTTTCTTCTTATTCAAATGATTATTTGTCGGTTGGTTTGCAACTCACCAACGATATGGCTGGTGATTCCAAATTGGGTAGAACACAGCTTCTCCCTGCTGTAGCATTTCATAAATCGCTGGATGAGGATACCGACACCTATTTGTCTATAGGTTTTATGGGAGGTGCTGTGCAACAACGCTTCGACCCAACCAAACTTCGTTTTGATGATCAGTTTGTGAATGGATCGTATAGTGAAACCAACCCCACCTCCCAGGTATTCGACAATACCAATGTAACGTACTGGGATGCTTCTGTAGGGATGTTGTATAGCTCCGAAGCCGGGAATGTAAAATACTATTTGGGGGCAGCCTACTTTCACCTGAGTAATCCTAAAGTAGCTTTCAGTATTGATAAAGATGTACGGTTAAACCGTAAGTTGATGTTGAATGGTGGTATTACGGCCCCAATCAGTGCCTACGATCGGCTGATTTTATATGCGGATGCTTTTATGCAAGGTGGAAATCGTCAGACTCAGGGAGGTGTAATCATCAAGCATGATTTAATTCAGTTTGATGACGATGAAACCACCAGTTTCTCTGCCGGATGCTTTCTACGTTGGAATGATGCGATTGTACCTCTGATTAAACTCGACCTGTACAAGTTTGCATTAGGACTTACCTATGATATTAATATCAGCAAGTTAAAAGCCGCCTCAGAGATGAGAGGCGGCTTTGAGGTTACGATGTCTTACAGGAATTTCCTGAATATTCGCAACAGTTCCGGAGACAGGGTACGCTGCCCCGTTACCTTTTAGGTTTCAGAGGTTAGTACTTGGCTTCACCGGTAAGCTCAATGTTTTTCTTTTTGGTTTGTTGCTTGATGTTTTCATAGATAATGTTGTTGAAGCTGTTTTTAACTTCAGCAGCGTTTTTCTTTGATAAACTTTCTTTGATGTACGCGTTACGTTGTTTAATTTTTTCCTGTAGTTCAGCTTCCTTTTTTTTGCGTTCTACCAATTTCCCTTCAATAAATGTTTTTCGTTCAGCTTCAGTCATCTTTTGCAACTCATCGGGCAGTTCCTCCTGTTTCAGGGTGTTCACATCAATTTTCTTGTCCATTACATCTTTCAATAAATCATATGACTTTCCGGAAGATTTTGATTTTTCAGCAGCGTATTTCATTTTATACTCTGCCCGTTGTGCTTTCACATTACTGCGTGAGGCGGTGATCACAACCTCCGACAACTGTTTTGCTTCAGCGCCCTTGTTTTTAATGTGGGCACTACCGTAATAGTAGGTCATCCCTTCCAGTTCGTCATTCATTTTGGCAATGTCCTCATCAAAAGGTGTTTTAACAGCAATATCATTTACTCCCATATTAACATTTACAAAACTTCCCATGGAGCAATTGGCAATTTCATTCCATACTTTTCTGGCGGTAGGGTCATTGCCCATTAAAATGGTATTGAGCACAATGTCTTTTCCTTTTGCGATGATGCAGGTTTGTGGATACTTTACATCATCGGTGTATTTCATGTGCGGTGCCTGGTCTCCAATCAGAAAAACCGTTTTGTATACCTCGGGTGATTCATCCCATGCAAACATGGTAACCGCTTCATACAAACCCTGATTTACGCTTTCCGGGCTGTCGCCACCACCTTCCGCACGAATACCCATTAATTCTTTATATACATAATCAATACTATCGGTTAAGGGTACACGTTTTGTTACAAAGGCATCGCCCCGGTCACGATAAAATACCAAACCCAATTCAAGTTCAGGCGCAGGATCTGATTGGGTAATGCTGCCTGCAATGCTCCAGATCTTATCTTTTGCTGCGGCCATTAGCCCGGACATGCTGCCGGTAGCATCCAGTGCAAACACAATTTGAATTTTACCCCGTTTTATTTTTATCGGAACGTCATCGGCGGTGCTGCCGCTCACTTGCGGGGATACAGGTTGAGGTTGAATCGCATGTTGCTGAGCTAATACAGTTGTCTGTGTTGCCATAGCACACAGCAACATTAAAAAGTAATGTTTATACATGAGCAGAAATTTTGAGTGGTCAGTTATAAATTACCACGCTAAGAGAGGATAAATTTTTCCGCCATCCACATTTTCTGCTGTTAAAAAATACAGAAAGTAAATAATGTTAAAATTGAATGTGAATGCAGCAGAAAAATGTACACCAATAGCTCAATGCATTTAAGCATAATTTTCAGCAAGGAAGATGTCGTTCACAACAGAATAATCAGCAACAAACAGTTTTCCGTTAAGTGGTATTTCATAACAAGTGATTTAATTTCCACCGGAGGAGATGTATCACTTTATCTGTAGCTGCGATTTATAACGGACGATGGTGTTATTGGCTTCAATAAGTTTTCGTTTGAGTTCATGCAGTTCGGGTTGGGTAGCCTGCATCATTTGTTCAGTTGTTTCATTGTCTTGCTGCAAGAGCAGAATGTCTTCGTCCATTCTTCTGAGCTGATGTTCGAGGTGTTCAATTTTTTCGAGCAGTGCAGCTTCTTTGGCTGCATGAATTTGTTGAAGGGCATGATTTTCCTTTTGCAGTTTCTCTTTCATCAACCGCTCACTTTCCAAAAAGCCACTGCTGCTGTTAAGCGATTTTTTGATGCGCCAGGTTTGAATCGATTTTAACAGCCAACCCGTCAGAAATCCTGCAACGCCTGCAACAGCAATCCATAGTAAGGTTGGGTTCATGTGAGTTGGTTTTAAGTATTAATCATTAAACAAAGCCCCTTGCACATCGGGTGGTGTTTTAATTTCCCATTCCATTTCCACCGATTTGGCATAATCGGTAAGTTTACTTCCTACCGCCTTCCATCCCATCACTTCCACCAGTTTATCTACCTTGAATTTCGCACTCCTGATTTGTTGTCCACGACCGGATGTTACTTTCAATACCGGAGCCGGATCGGTACTGACTGCTTCCAGCCTATTGTCTTTTCCTTCTTTTATAAACAGGAAGGGGGTGTTCAGGGTTGAAGTTTCAATACGGAAACGCTTGATGTTGTACTGCAGCTTTTCCATGTCGAGATATACTGCCGATATCACGGCGTCTGGATTGTACCTTTCTATCAATAGGATTTTTTCAGCATCAAAACGCTGTGTCATTTCCTGCCCGGTAATTTCGTATGTTCCATCACTATAAATTGCAATGATTTTATCTTCCGGCTCAAACATTCCCAGGTAAGTTCCTTTTTCTTCTGTATTCAAACGTCCATACACATCATCAAACCACATTTTTTTACCGGCGAGTGTGGAGCGTCCGGCTTCTTTAAACTTAATTTGTCGAATCGGGTATTTGGTTACCTGATTTCCTATCGAGTTTCTGCCTTTGATTTCAAGTTCTTCAAAATAATATTCCAGTTCCTTGTTTCTGGCCGAGCAATTCGGACTCAATACAATGCGCACCACTTCAGCTTCTCCATTCGGATTCACTGATAAGTAATGCACCTTTGATTTATCAGACCCTTTGCTCAGGTCGTAATCTTTATCACGGGTGATGCCGGTTACATTGAATCTTTTAGCATAGGATACACCGGTTTTCCCATCTGAATAAATCATATTATAGGTAGTACGGTCATCATTTTTTCTGAAAACCGCCACATGTAATAAATCTTTTCCGATGAATACTTTGTCGGCCACTTTTACGACCTTCATCAATCCGGAACGCGTGAAACAAATGATGTCATCCAAATCACTACACTCCGTTACAAATTCATCTTTCTTCAGCGATGTGCCGATAAAACCATCCGCATAGTTGGCATACAACCGTGTATTCGCAATGGCAACATCTTTTGCCTGTATTACATCAAACTGTTTGATCTCTGTTTTACGCTCACGGCCTGCTCCGTACTTTTTCAAAAGGTGTTCATAATACGCAATGGCATATTCCACCAGATTGTTTAAATGATGCTTCACATCTTTAATTTCCTTTTCGAGGGCCTTAATCTGGTTGATGAGTTCGTCAATGTCGAGCTTGTATATTCTGCGGACAGGCTTTTCCGTTAGTTTCAGCACATCTTCCCGCGTTACATCTCTTTTCAGTTGTTTTACAAATGGCACAAATGCTTTCTCAATAGCCTGAAGCACCTTTTCCCAGGTTTCATGCTTTTTTTCAAGCTCTTTGTATATCTTTTCTTCAAAGAATATTTTTTCCAGAGAAGTGTAATGCCATTTATCCAACAGTTCAGCCAGATTAATCTCCAGCTCACGGCGAAGCAGTTCTTTGCTGTTGTCGGTGGCAATTCTTAATAATTCTGAAACACCCAGAAACTGGGGTTTGTTTTCCACAATGACACATGCATTGGGCGAGATGCTGATTTCACAATCGGTGAATGCATACAGGGCGTCAATCGTAATGTCGGGCGATATGCCGGGAGCAAGGTCAATGATGATTTCTACGTCGGCAGCAGTATGATCCGTAACTTTTTTAATTTTTATTTTTCCCTGGTCATTTGCTTTTACAATGCTCTCCATCAATTGCGTGGTGGTAACGCCGTATGGCACACTGCGAATAATCAGTGTTTTTTTGTCCTGTTCCTCAATGATGGCCCGTACCCTGATTTTGCCACCGCGTTTACCATCCTGATAACCGGAAGCATCCATGGTGCCACCGGTTTGGAAG
Organism: Ferruginibacter sp.; assembly: GCA_019638635.1. Taxonomy (GTDB): domain Bacteria; phylum Bacteroidota; class Bacteroidia; order Chitinophagales; family Chitinophagaceae; genus Ferruginibacter. The sequence continues at coordinate 19,757 of JAHBTM010000036.1, forward strand.
TCGGGCAGGATTTCAAATTTCTTTCCTTTCAGGTATTTTATGGAAGCGTCAATGAGTTCGCAGAAATTATGAGGCAATATTTTAGTAGCCAACCCTACCGCAATTCCATCAGCACCTTGTGCCAATAGCAACGGAAATTTCACCGGCAAGGTAACCGGTTCGTTTTTTCTTCCGTCGTAACTCAGTTGCCATTCAGTGGTTTTAGGATTAAAAGCCACTTCGAGTGCAAATTTACTCAGGCGTGCTTCAATATATCTGGGTGCTGCGGCATCGTCGCCGGTACGTACATCTCCCCAGTTACCCTGTGTTTCAATAAGTAAATCTTTTTGTCCGAGGTTCACGAGCGCATCTCCAATACTGGCATCTCCATGAGGATGGTATTGCATGCTTTGCCCGATGATGTTGGCCACTTTATTGAAACGGCCATCATCCATTTCCTTCATTGCGTGCAGGATGCGGCGTTGTACCGGCTTTAAACCATCTTCCAATGCGGGCACCGCACGTTCGAGAATGACATAGCTGGCATAGTCTAAAAACCAGCTTTTATACTGACCGCTTACACCACTGTTACTATGCGTATAGGTTTCTTTCGTTTTCTTTGCCATACTGACTTATTCACCACTCTGTTTACCAATGACACCGAGGTGTGTGTATTTAAATCCTTTATTTAATTTTAATCCATATCCCAACATCCTGTCAAATGCCGAATGAGCCACAACTACTACACCGGCCATGACGATGGGTTGATGATCTGATATCAAACCGGTTAAAATCAATATCAGCCCCACTCCTTTATGGTGAAAGAAGTTATACAATGCAGCACCGGCTTTGTTACCGCCCAGATATCCCAGCATGCTGATGTCCGGACCAATAAACAGGAGCAGGTACCACCACCACTCCATGCCGGAATAATATAGAATGTACAGGCCTGTTACCAGCATCATGCATTCTTCCAACTTTAATTGTAATTGAATTTTCATCTTAAGCTTGCATTAATTTAACTTCAACATCTTTTAAGTGGACAGATTTTGACTGCACTTCCAGTTTGCCTTCTGCTGCCATGAATTTCAACCGCCAAAGCAGGTAGGCTTCTCCGGTAGTTTGCTTCGCTTTCCCTTTAAACTGCTGAATCACCTTCGTTGCTTTTTGCCAATCCGGTGTCACAAACTTTTTAAGTTCCGTGTCAAAAAATTGTTCAGGATGTTGTACCAGTTTTTTTCCGCCTTCCAGGATGCGAACAGGCATGCCGGCCGATGCCAGCTTTTCCCATTCATCCGGATCTACTTCAAATTCGCTGAGGGTGATAGGCCTTGCCAGTTTTTTAGCTTTCAGGAATTCGCGCGGAGGAATTTCATGCAGATTTAACGGATAAAAAATGCCACCCTTCTCATTCAGGAAAGGGAGGTTGTTGAGATAGAGAATGTAGATACGTCCGGCAAACGGTTTCAAATAATGTAACAACCAGTAATAACCCGACACATCCTTTTTATTCTGAGCAGCCCAAATCCAAACCGTTTCCTGTTCATCCCTTCTCAATTTTCCCACCACACCGGCGATGGTATCGTAATCATCGGGAGTGTCTGTGGTAACTTTTTTCTCCGCTTCGTATCCCTCCTGTACTTGTTTCCACCAAGCACGACGAAGCTCCATCCCTTCAGCAGAATACAAATTTTGCACCGGGCCTACCGAATAATCATCCTGAATGCAAAGCACATCGCCCTGCATGCTCTCATCTAACGTAATGGCAGATTGCAGTACATCTACATCTGCCTCATTGAATACAATATGAATCACAGTTTATAAATTAAAATTATACAGTTGTGGTTTCTGCCAAATCAAGTTCTACTTTCAGGTTGTCGATGATGAACTCCTGACGCTGTGGGGTGTTCTTACCCATGTAATATTCCAACAATTGCTGAATGTGTTCACCCTGCTCCATGATTACCGGTTGAAGGCGCATTTCAGGGCCAATGAATCGGGCAAATTCTTCCGGACTAATTTCACCCAGTCCCTTAAAACGGGTGATCTCCGGTTTGTTGCCCAATTTTTTTACAGCCGCCTGCTTTTCAGTTTCATCGTAACAATAAATGGTTTCCTGTTTATTGCGTACCCTGAACAACGGTGTTTCCAGAATGTACACATGGCCATTCTTCACTAAATCAGGAAAGAATTGCAAAAAGAAAGTCATCAACAACAATCGGATATGCAATCCATCCACATCCGCATCTGTAGCAATAACAATATTATGATATCTTAAACCCTCATATCCCTCTTCAATATTCAGGGCATGTTGTAATAGGTTGAACTCTTCGTTTTCGTACACAATTTTTTTCGACAAACCATAACTGTTCAATGGCTTACCTCGTAAACTGAAAACTGCCTGTGTATTTACATTACGGGCTTTGGTGATAGACCCACTGGCACTATCTCCTTCGGTGATGAACAAAGTGGTTTCATTTTGCAACGATAGAATAAGCTCCTTGTCTTTTCCCGAAACTTCCTCATTGTAGTGGTACTTGCAATCGCGTAGCTTTTTATTGT
>JAHBTM010000037.1 GCA_019638635.1 Ferruginibacter sp.
GCCTGAAGGATGATCTTGATAACCATACCCCAAAAACGGCGGTACGTACACCGTGATACTTCCGCCCTGTTTAATTCTGGGTAAGGTTTTTTGCAAACCCACAATGAGTTGCCCAAGGATTACAGTAATCCCTTCGCTGTTCGATTCAAACACTGAACCATTCAATAACTTCCCGGTGTAGCGAAATTTGATATTGGAGCAGATTTGTGGATTGGCCCCTGACCCCTCTGCATGCACCACGTAGAATGCTCCGGCGGGATGCGCTGTAAAAGGGATGCCGGCTGTTTCCAGCCAATCTCTTAAATAAGTAATTTCAACTTCCGGTGCGGTTACGGGTGCATCAAAAAAGTTACAGTCTGATTTCTTAATGCAGGAGGTAAACCCGCCAATAACAAGCACACACACACAGGTGAGTTTCAGAAACAAAGAAGGAATTTTCATTATTTATTCAGATTGATTTTTAAGTTTTGCTTTCAGTTCGTGGTAATGTTGTTCATTCATCTCCCAGCGAAAATGCATTCTGAAATAAGCAATAAATACAATGGCAATCATTAAGGCAACTATGACTACCACAAAAGTTGCACCGGAGGTATTAGAAACTTTGGCATACCAATCAGGCAGGAAGAGGTACACCATCATTACAAATAGCAAAATAGGCAGACAAAACAGCGCTGCCATGGGAAGTCCGGCCAGTAATTTGCGGGAAAATGTGCTTTCGGGGCCCCTTTCCTTCTCCCAACGTTCCATAAATAGTTTGTCGTTTTCAGATAGCATGGTGTAAAATTAATGCAATTGAAACAATGCTTTGTACTTTTACCAATATCACGTAGGTTTACAGCCTCAGCAACTATGAAAATTGAATCTTTACTCGTTCAGTACCTCTACAGCCGTAAAACCCTGACTTTGCAGGGCATTGGTACTTTTATCCTGCATGGTGAAATACCTCAGCCATCCGATGGAGATAAACTAATAGCACTACCGGAAGGGGCTGTTACCTTTCAGGAAAACAAGCAAGCACTCCAGGATGATGGCCTGATCCATTTCATTGTAGAACACACCCGTAAAATTCTACCGTTGGCTACCTCTGACCTGGAATCGTTCTCTATCCTCACCAAAGAATACCTGAACATCGGTAAACCTTTTACACTGGATGGGGTTGGTACATTGCTAAAAAATCAGCAGGGTGTATATGAGTTTACCCAGGGTGGATTTGTACATCCGAAACTGGACAATGGCCATACGGAACTCAGGGAAAAGGAAGCCGGTGCTATTTCATTTTCAACACCACCCAGAAAAACCGGTAAGAGCAAAAATGTATGGATAGGAAGTGTGATCCTGTTGATCCTGTTGATTGTACCGGCCATCATTTATTACTATTACCAAAAGCAACCGGCACCGGTAGTATCTACCGAAAATATGATTATAAAACCTTCACAGGATTCTATTCCACCGGATACATTGCGCACTTCCGCACCTGTGGTGAATAGTCCTGCTGAAACAGACACAATGCGCTATTTGGTGATTAAAACATACTCCGACAGCACGCGCGCCCTTCGCGAAGTCAACCGCTTAACCGGATACAACCATCGTGTACACCAACTGAAAATTGATTCTGCTACGTTTCATGTTATCATGCCCATTTTAAAAAGTATTCAAGACACGGTACAGGTGAAAGATTCCATCAATCGGTTATTTGCCGTCCGTTCCTACTTTTTACCCTAAGCTTTTAGAAGCCGGTTTTCATCCTGTCGTATCTTTGCATAAACCCTGATGCGATATGGAGTTCATGGATTACTATAAAATTTTAGGTGTTCCTAAAAATGCCTCCGCCGATGATATCAAGAAGGCGTATCGCAAGTTGGCCCGCCAGTATCATCCAGACACCAACCCGGGAGAAGCATCCGAAAAAAAATTCAAGGAAATCAATGAAGCCAATGAGGTTTTGAGCGATCCGGTGAAGCGAAAAAAATATGATCAGTACGGAGCCAACTGGCAGCAATCGGAAGCGTATGAACAGGCCAGGCAACGGCAGCAAAGGAATCAGGGAAGCCCGTTCGACCGGGGCGATTTCGATTTCGGAGACACCGGCGGATTTTCAGATTTTTTTTCTTCCATGTTTGGAAACGGACGAAGGAGCAGCCGTGCACGCGGACAAGATACGAGTGCCACCCTCGACCTCCAACTCACGGATGCTTTTACAACCCATCAGCAAACATTTTCTATCCATGGTAAAAGTGTACGCATCACTATTCCTGCCGGGGTGGAAGACGGCCAGGTGATTAAATTAAAAGGGTATGGAGCTCCCGCCCGCGGTAACGGCACGCCCGGTGATTTGTACATTACGTTTCATATCCTCAACAATACTTCGTTTATCCGTAAGGGTAATGATTTGCATACCGACGTACACATCCCGCTGTACACCGCCCTCTTAGGAGGTGAAGTAACCATGGATACCCTGCACGGTAAATTAAAACTGAAAGTAAAACCTGAAACCCAGAACCTAACGAAAACGCGTGTACGCGGAAAAGGTTTTCCGGTATATAAACAAGATGGACAATTCGGCGACCTCTATATTACCTTTCAGGTTGACCTTCCCAAAAATCTTACAGAAAAAGAAAAGGCGTTAGTAGAGCAACTGCGCAACATGCGTTCATAAAAAAAATCCCCTCGCCATACAGCAAGGGGATGTATCTTTTAACATGTTCAGTTGCTTAGTAACCCATGCCACCCATGTCTGGTGCACCACCCATAGGCATTTCTTCTTTCTTGGGTTTTTCTGCCACAACACATTCGGTGGTTAACAGCAAACCTGCAATAGACGCGGCATTTTCAAGCGCTACACGGCTCACTTTAGTAGGATCAATTACACCGGCTTTGAAGAGGTTTTCATACTCTTCCGTGCGGGCATTGAATCCAAAATCACCTTTACCTTCTTTAATTCGTTGGATAACGATAGAACCGTCTATTCCGGCATTGGCAGTTAATGTACGCAAAGGAGCTTCCAGTGCACGGCGAACAATAGCCATACCGGTTTGTTCATCGGCAATTTGTCCTTTTACTTTTGCATCCAGAATTTGTACAGAACGGATGTACGCCACACCTCCACCGGGAACAATACCTTCTTCAACCGCAGCACGTGTAGCATGCAGGGCATCATCCACACGGTCTTTTTTCTCTTTCATTTCCACTTCTGTAGCAGCACCTACATACAGCACGGCTACACCACCGGCCAGCTTCGCCAAACGTTCCTGTAATTTTTCCTTATCGTAATCAGAGGTGGTATTTTCAATCTGACCTTTAATTTGGTTGATGCGCGCTTTAATTTGCTCTTTGCTGCCCTTACCACCTACTATAGTGGTATTGTCTTTATCGATCGTTACCGATGCAGCCTGACCCAGAGAAGTTAAATCCACTCCTTCCAGTTTGTTACCCAGCTCTTCGGAAATAACTTGTCCGTTAGTAAGAATGGCAATATCTGTCAGCATTTCTTTTCTTCTGTCGCCAAAGCCCGGAGCTTTTACAGCTGCTACTTTCAGAGTACCACGCATTTTGTTCACCACGAGGGTTGCCAGTGCTTCTCCTTCCAAATCTTCAGCAATAATCAATAACGGGCGGCCGCTTTGAGCTACTTTTTCAAGGATATGCAGAATATCTTTCATCGCAGAAATTTTCTTATCGAAAATCAGGATGTACGGATTTTGCAATTCCACGTTCATTTTTTCGCTGTTGGTAACGAAGTATGGGCTGATGTAGCCACGGTCAAATTGCATACCCTCTACCGTATCCACATACGTATCGGTTCCTTTAGCTTCTTCTACGGTAATAACGCCTTCCTTTCCCACTTCAGCAAAAGCCTTGGCAATCAGTTTACCGATGGTTTCATCGTTGTTTGCAGAAATCGTTGCTACCTGCTGAATTTTCTTGCTGTCGTTTCCTACAGTCTGACTTTGAGATTTCAGGTTTTCTACCACCAGACTTACGGCTTTGTCGATACCGCGTTTCAAATCCATGGGGTTTGCTCCGGCGGCCACCATTTTCAATCCCTCGCTGATGATACTTTGCGCCAGTACGGTTGCAGTAGTCGTACCATCACCGGCTATATCTGCGGTTTTAGACGCCACTTCTTTCACCATTTGAGCACCCATGTTCTCGATTGGGTCTTCAATTTCAATTTCTTTGGCAACGGTTACACCATCCTTCGTTACCTGTGGAGCACCGAATTTTTTCTCGATGACTACGTTACGGCCTTTAGGACCGAGGGTTACTTTTACGGCATTGGCAAGTGTATCCACGCCTTTCTTCATTTTATTCCGTGCTTCGATATCGAAGTAAATTAGTTTTGACATATATTTTTAATGTTTGAATGTGAGTGAATGAATTGAATACGATTAGATGATTGCGAGGATATCACTTTCACGCATGATGATGTAATCTGCACCATCTATTGTGATTTCGGTGCCTGCATACTTACCGTAAAGAACGGTATCGCCTGATTTTACGGTTACCGGCTCATCCTTTTTACCCGGACCTGCAGCTACCACCGTACCACGCTGGGGTTTTTCTTTAGCTGTATCAGGAATAATGATACCGCCGGCAGATTTTTCTTCGGCAGCAGCCGGTTTTACAATAACCCTGTCGTGAAGTGGTGTTACATTTACTTTGTTGGTAACAGTTAACTTCTTAGCCATAAACTTTAGAATTTGATTGTTTGATTTTAGATTGTACCCTTTGGAACGGGCACGCAAAGGTAGGCGAATATTGTACCAATGCGACGGATTATGTTTTCTTGTCAGTTTTTTATCAACGGGTTGTCAGTTCGTTGCGATATTTAAGACATTTTTTCACCACCTGTTAATTTTCCGACTGTACTGTACTTCCTTCGCGGTTAATGTGCTACTTTTGCCCCCTTAAATTGCGCCCGGATGATTAGCAGAAGAAATATACGCGTAAAAGTAATGCAGACACTCTATGCGTCTGATTCGGGCAAAACCGTGCCGTCACCCAAGGATGCATTGGTTGTACTCAACAAAAAAATAGAGCAAACACGCCAGCTGTTTACTTACCTCGTTTACTTTCTCACTGAAGTAACCCGGTATGCTGAAACCGATGCACGCCACAGGGCGTCCAAGCATTTGCCTTCATCGGAAGATTTAAACGTGAATACACGCATTGCAGGCAACCTGGTGTTGTGGAAAATTCTGGAAGACACATCCTTTCAATCTGCCACAGAAGACCTGAAATTGCACAGCATTTTACCTAAAGAACTCGTACGTAAAATTTACGATGATCTCGTTCAAACAGATGAATACCAGGATTACATTCAGATGGAAGCTCGGTTCGCCAAGCAGGAAAAGAAAATACTGGAATACATTTTCAACAACCTGATGCTTCCCAGCGAATTGTTCATCAGCCATATTGAAGAGCAGTTTATTAACTGGGATGATGATGCTGAAATGATGCAGGGCCTTGTACTGAACTACCTCAGCAAACCGGGTGTTGAAACTTTTTCCAATTTCTTAAGTGCTGAAAAAGCGGAATTTGCCAAAAACCTGCTCACTACTGTCATTGAAAAGAGAGACTATACACTGGGATTGATTAAACCACGTCTAAAAAACTGGGATGCAGAACGAATTGCAGCACTCGATTTAATTTTGTTGCAAATGGGTATTTGTGAATTCCTGTATTTTGAAACCATCCCTACGCGGGTTACTATCAATGAATATATTGATTTGGCGAAGGCGTATAGTACAGAACAAAGCGGACAATTTGTGAATGGTTTGCTCGACAACATCCACAAAGACCTGATGGCTGAAAACAAGATTGAGAAAAAAGTTTTTAAAAACAGTACCCTCTAATTATGCGCTTCCTTCATCCTTATATTTTATGCCTTGTTTTGTTCTCTATTGGTTCCTGTAATGTGCGTGACAAGGAAAAAAAATCGGTTGAAACCCTGCGCATGCAACACGCAAAAGATGCAACCACTATTGAATTGAAAGAAGTAGAATTTAATTTCGGACAAATTAATGAGGGCGATGTTGTATCACATGATTTTTCTTTTACCAATACCGGAAACACACCGTTGATCATTTCCAATGCCACGGCCACCTGCGGATGCACCATCCCGGAAAAACCGGAAGCTCCTGTGATGCCCGGTGAAACCGGAACCATTAAAGTGAAGTTTAACAGCACCGGAAGGCCGGGCAGAACACATAAAGAAGTTACGATAGTATCCAATGCACAACCGGAGTTCCCCCGGCTGGTGATAAAAGGAATGGTGGAGAAGAAAGCAGCATCCTAATCGATCTATAATAAATATATTCACTCACTCAAAAATAAAACAAGCACAAGATGAATTTTTTACAAGTATTTCTGATGGCTCCCGACGCAAGCGGCAAAAGCAGCAGCACCAGTACGCTGATTATGATGGGATTGATGATTCTGGTTTTCTGGTTATTCATGATTCGTCCGCAAGCAAAAAAAGCCAAGCAGCAAAAACAGTTTGTCAATAACATGCAAAAAGGGGATAAAATTGTAACCATTGCAGGCATTCACGGAACCATCAATAAAGTAAATGAGGATGGAACCATTCTACTGGAAACCAGCCCGGGCAGTTATATTAAAATTGAAAAATCGGCTGTAAGTTTAGAATGGTCAGCCAACGCCAACAAGGTAACAGAAGACAAAAAATAATTCTACAGGAGCTGCTCAAACAGCTCCTTTTCATTATATATATATTCTTTATGCTTCGTATAGGCCTCACCGGTGGTATGGGCAGTGGTAAGTCAACCGTTGCCAAAATTTTCGAAACGTTGGGCGTACCGGTGTACTATGCTGACCAAGCAGCCAAGAAACTCATGCACACACACACCGGCTTACAAGAGCAAATTACCGGATTGTTCGGCCCTCAGGCCTATGCTAATGGAATACTGCAAAAGAAAGTTATTGCTGATGCAATGTTTAAAGATCCCGAAAAAGTGCAGGCAATGAACCGCATCGTGCACCCGGTTACCATTCAGGATGCGGAGCAATGGATGGAACAGCAACACACACCGTATGCCCTTAAAGAAGCAGCGTTGATTTTTGAAAGCGGCTCCGAAAAGTATCTTGATGCGGTCATTGGTGTATCTGCTCCCCTGCCACTGCGTATTCAACGCATTCAAAAACGTGACGGTCTGTCAACCGATGAAATTTTGAACCGTATGAAAAATCAGTTCAATGAAACGGAGAAAATGAATCGTTGTGATTATATCATCTATAATGATGAACAACACAGGTTAATTCCTCAGGTACTGGAGTTGCACAACCGGCTGATGCAACAAGCCACAGCATAAGTACGTGATGTATCGAAATAATTAAACTTACCTTTCTTTTTATTGTAAATCCGCAAGTGCTTTCCGGATTTTACTAAACCCTTTCTCCAGGTTTTCCATGCTATTAGCAAAAGACATGCGGATACAATCAGGTTCTCCAAATGCCCGTCCTGTTACCGTACTCACATGTGCTGTATTCAACAAATACATACATAAATCATCAGCGTTTTGAATACGTTCACCGTTGGGCGTTGATTTACCGAAATAACTTTTCACTACCGGAAATGCATAAAAAGCAGCTGGCGGTGTGTCTATCTCCAATCCCGGGATTTCTTTCAGCCATTGTATCACGCTATCCCTGCGGGTGCGGAATGCCTGCACCATTTCATGCGTAGGTTTAAGATCTCCCAGTAACGCAGCAATCGCTGCACGCTGGGCAATCGCATTGGTACCGCTGGTAAATTGTCCCTGAATTTTTTCACAGGCTTTGGCAATTTCAATGGGTGCAGCCATGTACCCTAACCTCCACCCGGTCATGGCAAACCCTTTACTAAGGCCGTTAATAACAATTACACGATCTTTCACTGATTCAAACTGAGCAATAGATTCATGGGCACCGGAGTAATTAATGTGTTCGTAAATTTCATCACTCATTATATATACCTGTGGATGTTTTTCAAACACTTTCACCAGAGCTGCCAGTTCTTCTTTCGTGTACAGGGCACCGGTAGGGTTAGACGGTGAAGAAAACATAAACAGTTTGGTATTGGGTTGAATAGCAGCCTCCAGTTGTTCCGGAGTTATTTTAAATCCACTTTCTTTTGACGTTCTTTCCAATCGCACCTCTCCACCTGCCAGCCGCACAATTTCACTGTATGTAACCCAGTACGGCGTGGGAATCAGTACTTCGTCACCGGGTTCAATTAAACTCAACACCAGATTGGCAATGCTATGTTTGGCCCCGGTACTCACAATAATCTGTTCCGGTGTGTACTGCAAACCATTATCCCTCTCAAATTTTGTACAGATGGCTTTACGTACATCAAGAAATCCGGCAACGGGAGTATAATGACTATAGTTTTCGTCGATGGCCTGCTTGGCCGCTTGCTTGATGTGTTCAGGTGTATTGAAATCGGGCTCGCCCAGGCTGAGGTCGGTTACATCAATTCCACTTTCCCGCAAGGTTCTTCCGAGTTTAGCCATTTTAAGGGTTTCGGGTTCATTGAAGCGGGTGAGCAGACTGGATAATGCCATGATCGTCATTTTGTTAAGCCGCAAAAATAAGGTTTGTAGCAATAAGAACCGCCATTCCACAACCCATGCCGGGCCATTCAGGCGTAGAGATATAATAATGTACATAAAAACCGGTTTTCAGCCACGTTTTGTATATACAGGATACACTCCAAAAAGCAGCAGAAATGTTGTTATCTATTGAAAATCAAATAATAAATACGTTATTTAACAATATGTATTTCCCCTTATCTTTGCACACTGCTAAAAAAAATTGACAACGGAAGAAAAAGTTCATTTATGAAGTTTAAAGGTTTAGTTTGGTTTTTTACCATCGCATTAACCCTCATCTCACTATGGGAACTCTCGTACACCTGGGTGGTAAGAAACTATGAAGGACAAGTTAAGGCCAAGGCTGAAAGAATCGTAAAAAGTCAGGATGCCAACCTCACACCCGATCAGCGTTCCACATTGCTGAATAACACCATTGACAGGATATTAGACAGCACGCGCGACAAAGAGATTTATCCGCTGCTGGGAACCACCTATCAGAAGTGTAAAGAAAACGAACTCAACCTTGGGTTGGATTTGCAAGGAGGTATTAGTGTAACCATGGACGTTAGTCTGGAAGGATTACTCAAATCCCTCAGCAATAACTCCTCTGACCCTCAGCTTCAAAAAGCAATAGCCACTGCTACTGCACAAAAGCTGAATAGCGATCAGAATTACATTGATTTATTTGCCAATGCGTACACTGATGCCAATGGTACCGGCAAGCTGGCCACATTGTTTTCCGGCCCGGGCAAGGAAGTAAAAATCGCAGATTCTGATGCTCAGGTAATCAGCAAATTGAAAACCGTTGCCAATGGTGCCATCAAACAAACCTATCAGATTCTAACCAAGCGTATCGACAAATTTGGAGTTGCTCAACCCAACATCAATCTCGATGAAAATAAAGGTGTCATCAACGTTGAACTGGCGGGAATCAAGAACCCCGAACGCGTACGTAAATTCCTGCAATCTTCTGCGAACCTGCAATTCTGGGAAGTGTACCGCATAGACGAAATTGCACAGTCTTTAGCCAACGCAGATAAAAATTTACAGAATTACCTGAATGGGATAGCCGTGGGCGATACCAGTACAGTTGTCGATTCTGTGAAAGCCGCACAAAATCAAAACCCTTTCCTCCGCATCATCAATCCGATCGATGTTCAGCGTGATGCACAGGGAAATCCTTTTTATGTAGCTGAGATTGGGAACGTTGCCAAATCGGATACCGGGCGTTTCTACGATTATATGCGCAATGATGTGGTTCGTTCTGCATTCCCTGCCAACCTGAAGTTTTTATTCGGTGTGGAAGCAAAAGGTACCGGAGGAGTAAACTACTTCCCGTTGTATGCCATCAAAACCATTCCGGGTTCTGAGAAAGCGCCACTCGAAGGAGACGGTGTAGAAGAAGCACGTCAGGATTTCGACGAACGTGGTCGCCCGGCTATCAAAATGTTGATGACCAGCATCGGTACAAAAACATGGGCACGCTTAACCGCAAAGAATGTGAATCGTCCGATTGCGATTGCACTAGACGATGTAGTATATAGTGCACCCAATGTAAACGGACCCATTGAAGGAGGTAACTCTGAAATTTCCGGCAACTTCACGATTGAGCAAGCTCAGGATCTGGCGAACATTCTTAAATCAGGTAAGCTGGATGCTCCTGCAAAAATTGTTGCGGAGCAAGTGGTTGGTCCTACCCTTGGAGCGGAAGCTGTACAAGGAGGTGCTATGTCGTTCATCATTGCGTTCCTCGTAATATTCCTGCTAATGCTGGTATATTATAATAATGCAGGTTGGATTGCAAATGTGGCACTCATTTTAAATCTCTTATTCACTATTGGTATCCTGGCAGCATTTGGAGCCACCCTCACCGCTGCCGGTATTGCGGGTTTGGTACTCACCATTGGTATGGCCGTAGATACCAACGTAATCATTTTTGAAAGAATTAAAGATGAGCTGGCGAAAGGTAAATCGTATCAGCAATCTATTACCGATGGTTACAGCCGTTCGTTGGCTCCAGTATTGGATGCACACATTACATCCCTCATCACCGCATTCATTTTGTTGTACTTCGGATTAGGACCGGTATTGGGTTTCGCCACCACACAAATTGTGGGTTTGCTGCTGTCCTTGTTCTGCGGTATCCTGGTTTCAAGATTGATAACAGATATCTATACCAATAAGAACAGGCATTTTAAGTATTATACCAAGTTCTCTCAAAACTTCCTGAAGAATGCCAACTTCAAATTTGTAGAAAAAAGAAAGATTGCCTACGTTGTTTCTTTCATTGTACTGGCATTAGGTGTTGGCACCATATTCAACGGTTTCCATCAGGGTGTTGAATTTAAAGGTGGCCGAAGTTATACGGTAAAGTTTGATCGTGCAGTTAAGAACAGTGATGTTTCAGAAGATTTGCGTGCATCCTTTGGTGATAACCCGGTGATTAAAACCATCGGTGATAACCGGCACCTCAACATCACCACTTCTTTCATGAAAGGTGTGGACGGTGCGGATGAGCAGGTGCAAACTAAATTGTATGAAGGTTTAAAAAAGGTGTTGCCTGAAAGCACTACCTACGAAAGTTTTGTCAATAACCATATTGAAGCATCTACAACAGTACAACCAAGTATTTCCGACGACTTAAAACGTGGTGCAGCTAAGGCTACCATCTTCGCACTGGTTGCCACCTTCCTGTACATCTTCATTCGTTTCCGCGACTGGAGATATTCAATAGGAACCATTTTAACACTCGTGCACGACGTATTGGTAATGCTGATTATCTTCTCATTCATGAAAGACATCGTTCCTTTCTCACTGGAAATTGACCAGCATTTCATTGCGGCCATACTAACGGTGATTGGTTTCTCCATGAATGATACCATTATCGTGTTCGACCGTATCCGCGAATACAGCCGGGATTTGCGAGGTGCTGATAAAGCCACTATAATTAATAAAGCCATTAACCATACTTTGAGCAGAACCATCATGACTTCACTCACAGTTTTCCTCACCCTTTTAATCCTCTTCATTTTTGGTGGAGAAGTAACACGCGGTTTTGCATTCGCTATGCTGGTGGGTGTAATTGCAGGTTCGTACTCCTCTATTTTTGTGGGTGGTACTGTGCTGATGGATTTTGCAAAAAGCAAACCATTGGGTGCTGCCGCTGCAAAAGTTGAAAAACCCAAAAGGCCGGATGATGGCATCATGGTATAAAAACAACATTTGAAGAAGCCCACCACCCGGTGGGTTTTTTCATGTGTTTACTTCACAACGTGTTTCAAAATTTGAACCTATTTTTGCAAGGCTAAAGACTCTATATGAATTTATTACAAATTACACTGGCGGATGTACAAGGCGCCATTGCTTTTATCAGTGCCATTGCATTTGTATGGCTGTTGATAGAATTCAAAGGCATGAAAGAAGCGATCAGGGAAAGAACCGGTATCAACAACGAAACCATTAAATTGAAATTGCAGGCGTACGAAAGACTAACGGTATTTGCCGAACGTGCCGGGCTGAAAAACCTGGTGAGCCGCATGCCCGTAGCCGGTGAAAGTGCCGCTTCATTACATGCGAAGATGACCGATGAAATCAAATCCGAATACGATTACAACATCAGTCAGCAAATTTATATTTTACCCGAAGTGTGGGATGCGGTTACCAAACTCAAAGATCAAAATATCTACATTATCAATCAGCTGGCTGCCGGTTTACCACCCACCGCTACCGGACTTGATTTAAGCAAACGCATACTTGAATACAGTATGAACAAGGATGCCGAATTAAATACGATTGTATTAGACGCACTGCAATTTGAAGCCAAAAAGCTCATGCAATAAACCTGACATTATGATGCAACCACTCTCCAACGATTCAGGAATTGAAATAAAGAAAGTGTACACAGCCGACGACATTCGTGGGCTCACACTCCAATTACCCGGTGAATTTCCTTTTACCCGCGGCGTACAGGCAGATATGTATCGGGGCAAGCTGTGGACCATGCGCCAGTATGCCGGCTTTTCAACGGCTGAAGAAAGCAATAAACGCTATCATTTTCTGTTGCAACAAGGTGTGATGGGATTGAGTGTGGCATTTGATTTACCTACACAGATCGGATACGACAGCAACCACGTTCTAGCCGATGGGGAAGTGGGTAAAGTAGGCGTAGCCATCGATAGCCTGGAAGACATGGAACAATTATTTGCAGGCATTCGCCTGGATGAAGTTTCCACTTCCATGACCATCAACGCCACGGGTTTTATATTACTGGCGATGTATGTTGCATTGGCTAAAAAACAAGGTGCAGATATCCATAAAATTTCAGGCACCATCCAAAACGACATCCTCAAAGAATATGCTGCCCGCGGCACGTACATCTACCCGCCTCGTGCTTCCATGCGCATTATAACCGACATATTCGAATGGTGTAGCAACCATGTACCCAAGTGGAATACCATTTCCATTTCTGGATACCATATCCGTGAAGCCGGCAGTACCGCCGTACAGGAAATTGCTTTTACATTGAGTAACGGTAAGGCATACGTGAAAGCTGCCATTGAAAAGGGGTTGGATATTAACGTATTCGGAAAAAGGCTTTCATTCTTCTTCAATGCACATAACGATTTATTTGAAGAAGTTGCCAAGTTCAGGGCTGCCAGAAGCATGTGGGCTACCATGATGAAAGAACTGGGAGCTACGGATGAAAAGGCCATGATGCTGCGGTTTCATACTCAAACGGGAGGAAGCACCTTAACGGCTCAACAACCCCGCAACAATATTACCCGTGTTACGTTGCAAACACTCGCTGCCGTATTGGGAGGCACTCAATCCTTACATACTAACGGTTACGATGAAGCGCTGAGTTTACCCACCGAAGAAGCCGCCCGCATCGCCTTGCGCACACAACAGATTGTTGCCTTTGAGAGCGGAGTGCCTCAAACAGCTGATCCACTGGCCGGAAGCTACTATGTTGAAAACCTCACCCGCGAAACCGAAACCGCCGCCTGGAAATTAATTGAACAAATAGATGCCATGGGGGGCAGTGTGGTAGCCATTGAAAACGGATTTATTCCGGATGAAATTGCTAAAAGCGCATATCGCTATCAGCAACAAATAGAAAGCGGAGAAAAAATTATTGTGGGTGTAAACCGTTTTCAGGAAGATACACGGGAAAGTACACCTGTTATGAAAATTGATAGCAGTATTCAGCAAAATCAGGTGAACCGGTTGGAAGCATTGAAAGCCCGCCGTAACCCATCGGAAGTTACACGTTGCCTGCAGGCCCTACAAAAAGCTGCACAGGGTACAGACAACCTGATGCCGCTGGTGTTGGACGCTGTTGAAAACTACTGTACCCTTGGCGAAATTGCAGATGTGTTGCGCGATGTGTTTGGTGAATACAAGGGCTAACGGTTATTAATGTGCGAAATCTTTTTCGAAGTTTCCACGGATGCGTTCTAACGACGGATTGAAATACCCGAATTTTAAATTCGGGAATTCTTCCCGTATGGCTTCCATCATTTGTTTAATCCCCATCCCCTCGCCTGTTTCAGTAATACCCATTTTTCCGAGGTACCAATCGGGGTCAATATTAAAATTCCTCCACTGAATCATTTTTAATCCGGTATCCCGTATCAGTTGCCGCAATGCCTGATACTCCTCATCACAATCTGTCATGCCCGGAAATACAAAATAGTTGATGCTCGTCCATCCGCCGTGCCGGGTCATCACTTTCAGGCTTTCTACAATGTCATTGAATTCGTAATTATTCGGGCGATAATATGCGGTATACACAGAGGCCCTGGCCGAATTGGTACTCACACGAATGCTGTTTAAACCGGCAGCACACAAAGCTTCTACCGCATGTGGCATACTTCCATTGGTATTGATATTGATGCTTCCTTTCGAAGTATGTTTTCTGATTTCGATAATTGCCTTACGAATGGTTTCCCACATCAATAAAGGTTCACCTTCACACCCTTGTCCGAAACTGATGATTGGAAAAGGTGCTGATTCCAAATGGGGAACGGTGAATTCCACAATTTCTTCCACGGTGGGTTTAAAGGTGAGGCGGTCTTGTGTACTCACGATGGTTTCCTCTTCCGGTTGAAAAGAAATACATCCTACACAATTGGCATTACAGGCCGGAGATACCGGTACCGGGCATTCCCACCGGCCAATGGCTAAATTGCGCGCGGCAGGACAACAATAGGTGTTACAGCAATTTTCCATCAGGTGTTTTACCAAACGGTTATGTGGATACGTTTTAAGTAAACCTTCTACACCATTTTCTATGGATGTGGCATCAAACCCGGCGGCTTCCTGGCGAATATCCTGTTCAATCCGAACAGCAGGCACGTACATTTTTTCATCGAGCCATCCGGCTGCTGTGTAACAAAACAAGGGCAATGTGGGCGCTTCGGGCATGGTTTCATATGCAGCAATAAACAACCCGGTGTAGGCCGGAGGTATAAATGCGGCTACAGCCCATCCTTTTTCGCAAATTCGCATATCCCCGGTTTCCACGTCTATGCCTATACCCCTGCGTCCGGGCAACTCATATAACTGTCCGCCCTCAGGTAATGGTATCCAATCTTCCACATCCACCGGTACGGCATCCCATCCGGTTCGTCCGGTTACATACAGTGAGGTATCTTCAAAAATATTCCCGTTGCCATCGGAGTACAGGAGAAACGGACTATGCGTCAATGTAGCCATGGTGCAAAAATACGTTCAAATTACATGGAAATGTGGTGGCGCACACACAATGATGTATCTTTAATGTTGTAAACAGATAACAGGTAAATCAGATATATCATGAAAAGTATTTGCACCGCACTGTTGCTTCTGGTAACCTTACAGGTTGCTGCCCAGCGCATTTCAAAAATAACCATGTCGGAAACCGGCGCAATAGAAGCGTTCGCTATAGAGTTAGATGAAAGCGTAGTAGTGAATGTATCATCTACCGGAGAAGTTGGAGATTGGGGCATAGAAATTTACAGAGGGCGCACCGACCGTATGGTAGAGCGTTTGGAGCCCTATACCGGACGTGTAGATTACTTCCGTGAGAATGATAACGAGGCTTTCCGCGGAAAGGTGCGGTCGATAGGTATGAAACAGTTCACCTATTATGCCTCATTTGATGAAGAATTATTGCGTGGAAAACTGAAAAGTATCGGTGGTGTGGCGGTAGAATATTACGGACGTTTTGATGAAGAGAAATTACGTGGTAAGATTAAACGCATTGGCAGCAACGAAATACAGTATTTTTCATCATTTGATATTGCCTTTGCCGGAAAAGTTAAAGCCATCGGCCCTACAAATATTACGTACTATTCCACTACAGACGACAAGGCCATCCGTGGCAAAGTGAAATCGATCGGAAACGCCCAATTCACCTATTATACCTCATTTGAACGCCGCGAGTTGGTGGGCAACATGAAACGTGGCACCCGGCTTCAGTATATCAATGGAATCAAGTTTTTCATAAAATAAGGGTATTCAGTAATACCAAACATCAATTTAGGCCTATTGCAGGGCATGTTAGTACCCACAACTTTTTATTCATCACTACGGGTTAATGCGGGAATGTATTTCGCCCTTTAACCCATCTATACCATTGGCATCCTCATTCGACGGGGTTATTTCCTCCATTGTGTAGTATTTGTACTATTGAATCATGGATTCATCTATTTAAGATACTCCCTACCATAAACACAGCAATTTTTTAAAAGGTAAAGACGAAGCAGAATCACCCTCCAAAAAAATGCAATATTGTCATATATTGTTACATATTTCAACTTCAGGAAAATACAATTGTTCAAACGTAATTTGGAACACCCAAAAATAGATCTACCTGTTAGAACGAGGAACTAAAAGAAGTACACATCCGAGCCCCCAATATTTTACATTTTATACTAATATATATTTTCATACGAAATTTTAATTTAGTTAAATAGTTTTATAATGTGATAATCAATTATATACAAATGAATTAAGTGAGTAAATCTATATAGTCAATTATCTCGTAAAATATTAACTTTACACTTACTTAATCATTCATTTTAATTCCTATTAAAATACATTTGAACTTTGTATACTATTGATTAACTGACATTTAAACCAATATTTACTATGCTAATCTTTTAAGTAGATGAAAGTGTGGTGGGATTGTATACCAATCAACCCAATTTGCTAAAAAATTACGAGTATAATTCAGAAAGGTGCGTAACTACATTTTGGCAAAGCACTTTCGTTTTTTGTTGAACGATTGTTTTACTTTTGGAGATGAAACCACGGTTGTTGATTGTTATGCTGGCTTGGATGTTCGTCTACCCTACCCTGACAGGCTGTCGCGAACCCAAGGATTTTGTGTTTAAAGAAATCCGGAATGTGGACCTGGAAAAGCTTCAGTTCAAGGACGCTATTTTGAAGCTGGACCTGGTTTATTACAATCCCAACAACTTTGGATTGGAGTTAAAACGGACAGATGTTGACATCTATATAGACAATGCATACTTTGGAAAATCGGTGCAGGATTTGCAGGTTAAAATTCCCAAAAGAGATGATTTTACCCTCCCCGTAGAGGTTCGGGTAGATATGAAAAACCTACTGATCAACAGCATCAGCACCTTGCTAAAAGATAATGTAGAAATACGCATATTGGGGAAAGCCAAGGTGGGAAAGGCAGGGGTGTTTAAAACCTTCGACGTGGATTATAAAACCATGCAGCAGTTCTCTATATTTCGTTAAATGATGCAGGAGGGAGTAAGGTTGAGAAATCATTGGAGGTAGGGAACGCTATGTTAAACATCTGAAAACCCAACCATCTATCAGGCAATCAGGAAACCAATCACTTTTCCAGCTCCTTAATCTCGCTCCACACAAAATCTTCAATTTCGTCGAACAGATTGCGTTGAGGTTTATCAAATTCGTGTAGCGTTTCAAATTTATTGGTGAGGTGCAATGCCAGATTATATAACTCTTCGGTTGCAGATTTATCGCTGAGGTTCGCTATTGTTTCCGGCTGTTTATTTTCTTCCAACCCACGTATATAACACAACACCTCCACAATTTCGAAATGTGTACGTTGCCATGAGGCAAATCCATTGGGGAAATCAGGTAGCTCCATCATCGTCAGTTTATTATTTGATACTATTGCAATATAATAAAAACTTCCTTTCAAAAATCCCTTTCAATGCCTGCGCAAATCCCTTATTCTTCTTGCTGCAAGCACGAGGATGGTTGCATTTAAAGAAAGATGCAACACCAACGGATAAACGATATCCTGCTTCATCAAAAACACTTTGCCGAAAAGTAAGCCCGTTATAAAATTACTGATTACACCTTTCCAACCCTGGTACAGGTGGCCAATCGCAAATACGAATGCTGTACATACGACCAATATATCACCGTTTACCCCCCAAACGGCATGCAGCAGTCTGAACATGAACAAGCGACATACCAATTCCTCAAACACCACACCGGCAATAATATACACCGCAAACAACCCATAGGTCTTCCAATCCTCAGGCAGATACCTTACCGGAAAGCCAAAAAGCGCATCAGCCCTTTGTATATCTTTTGCATAATGAGTAGTAAATCTTGTGAAGGCGAGAAAAAATGGTGTGAGGAATACAGATACAATTCCCAAAAAGATATCCTCTTTAATAACAAATCCCGGATGTAACGGCAGCTGACTAATCGGCTGATACAATGAAGGGCGCAAAACATACACCATAGAGAGCACCCCCAAAACCATCAGCAATTCATTTCCATAAACCCTGTATAGGTTTACACGGGATGTACTGCCGCGTTTGATTCCCATAAAGCCTGCTATCACAGGCCAAGCGATGAAAAACACCAACCATAGAATATCCATAAATATAGACGGCATACTCAGACAATTCAACGGCCTCTGCCGGATACCTTCTTCAATAGAAATTTGAATTACTTCAATCCTGTACCTTTTTCATCTCTTTCCATTGCTGATCTTGCAACACAGAAGCCGGGTTAAAGTTAGGGTCATCGGTTAAAATATACGAACTACCGTTGTTGCAGCTCCAGGCATGTTGGAACCCCGCTCCCAACTCTATCTTTCCGGTTTCATCTCTGTAATGTTCCACCTCACGGATGGTTTTCACAAATTGTGTATGCATTCTGTCGTTTTGTTGTTGCCGGGCTTCCCAGTTTCTCATTTGATTATCCATCTCCTGCAAACGTTGATTGCCCTGTGCAATGGCTCGATTGCCAATGTCGCGTGTTTGTTCATCCATTGCCCGCAGTTTACCTATATGGATTTGTTGATTGTTCTGACGAACGCCACGCCAAAACTGATCTACCGGTTCTTTCCAGGCGGGATTGGTACGGTAACTGCTCATCATTACCGTCAACATTTTCTCTGCCCTTTTCTCCTCTCCTGCAGGAAAAGTAAGTACCACACGTTGCAAAGCCTGTGATGTATAACTCACATCATAGCCACCGGTATACATATTGGGTAATGTGGTTTGAGCAACATTCACCAGCAACATCACTAACCCTTCCTTTCCATTACTCCATAACACCCGCGCATAAACGCCGGAAGGTTGAAACTGCACATCAGAGGCTCCGTAACTCATGAGTTCAGCCCTTGCCTTTTGATTAGACTCCTGCACCAAATTGCCGGCTTCGTTGATTGATTGTACAGATAATACCTTCGGATTGCCCAGTTCGTTGGGTGCAAATACCTGTCGCAGGTATTCTTCTGCATTCAACGGTTGGCCGTAATAACAATGTGCTGATACCGGCTGCATTTCCTGAAATTGCTGCAATTGCGCATTGGAAGTATGCGACCATGTAACAGATGGATATAATTCAAAAACATATTGATTCCCTGCATCAGCAGCACGAACATGTATATTATTGCCCGCACAGGTTTGTCCGGGTGCCACCCATATTACTTCACCGGTGGTTTGCCAACCCGAAGGCACGAGCAAACTGAATGCCTCTACCGGTTGTGCAAAGCCTTTCTTATCCTGAATGCGCACCCGATCGAACTGTAAAAATTCAGCGGTGTCTTCGGATGGTGATTTTGCTTTACCCGCATCGTATGTTCGATTTTGTTTGGCATCTCCCGACTGGCAAGAAGTTAGCACTGTCATTATCCAACACGCAATGAATAAACTATACACTTTTAATTGTGAGATTCCCATACACTATCATTTTTGGTTCAATTTAACTTGATTCTTAATACCAATACGTAATCCAAATGGATTAGAACCAATAGTATGTTTTGAGAATAAGCAAAAAAAAATGCCCATGAAGGGCATTGTACTCAATCAGTTTCATTTTTTATGGTTTTTTGCCTTGGTCTTCCGGTTTTTTACAACAAGTGGGCAATCTTTTATACGCTGTTTCTTCTGCGGTTACATCACCGGCATCATATCCAATATTGGCAATAGCGGTTTTGATTTGCTCGAGGCTGGTTCTATCGGTTAACCAGGATACCGTAGTGGTTTTAGCCTTCACATTTACTTTCACTGAGGTAATCCCATCGGTCATGCGGGGTAACATCTTTTCAATTTTATTCTTACACATCTCACATTGAATGGTGGGTGTGCTGATAACAGCCTTATCGGAGCGTTTTTGAGCCTGTGCATTCAGCGACAAACCCAACACTGCGAGGAACATGAGTTGCAGGATTTTCATATCGTTTTACGTTTATGGTGCAAATTAATCTATTCTTCCCCATTCCGCGGGATTGCTGCGCCAATTTAACAAGGATGCCACATCGGAAGAATCCAGTTTGCCCTGTGTTGTTGCCAGTTGAATCAGGGTTTCGTAATCCGATAAAGTTGTATATCGAATGCCGGCTGTTTCAAAAGCCTGGGCTGCCTGCGGGAATCCGTAAGAAAAAAGCGCCACCATACCACACACTTCATTTCCGTTGGCACGGATGGCATCGCAGGCTTTAAGGCTGCTCATACCGGTGCTGATTAGGTCTTCCACTACCAATACTTTTTTTCCGGGTTCCAGATACCCTTCAATTTGATTTTGCATACCATGCTTCTTTGGCTCGGGACGCACATATACAAATGGCATCTTCAACTGATCGGCAGCCATTGCACCCCATGCAATTCCTGCTGTAGCCACACCGGCAATCACATCCGCTTCAGGATACTGTTCGAAGATGATGCTGCATAGCTCGCTTTTAACAAAATCTCTGATGAATGGAAAAGAAAGCAACTTTCTGTTATCGCAATAAATGGGGCTTTTCCAACCACTGGCCCAGGTAAAAGGTACATCCGGACTCAACTGTACGGCTTCTGCCTGCAGCAATTTGGACGCTACCGCTTTTGCATCTGTCATAATTCAAATTTTCGTTGTAAAGATAGGAAGATATCATCCCGATGGTGGGTTTCATTCTACTCTTCAATCCTCAATTTAACTGAAATGATTTCTTTACATCCTGTTATGACATAGATTTGTTTTATTTGTAATTAAATAACCAGGATGTTGATTAAAATATATTTTGAAACCACGCCCCTTGTGCTCACAGATGCTGAAAATCGAATGCCCACTGCGCTCTCTGCCACAGCAAGAAAGATGGCTTACCGTGACGCCACACCGCAGCAGATACAACAAATCATCAATGATTTGTATCAGGGCAACAGCGAACCTGTTGTGTTGATTTCGGAAGATGGAGACGCGCTACAAGAGGCTATTTTCAAATATTTCGAATGCATTGATGCCGCCGGTGGCATAGTTCAAAATTTGAATAAAGATTTGTTGTTCATTTTTCGCAAGGGCAAATGGGATTTGCCGAAAGGTAAAATGGAGCTGGGTGAAGACGCGGCCGAATGCGCCCAACGCGAAGTAGTGGAAGAAACCGGGATACAGCCCCTCGAAATGATTTATCCGGTGGGCACCACATATCATGCCTATCGTGAAAAAGGGAAAAACATATTGAAAACCAGTTACTGGTTTTACTTCACTACTCATGCAACCACCAACGGCACACCTCAAACCGAAGAAGATATTACGCAGGTAAAATGGATTGCCACGCGCGACCTGAAGAAGCCCATGAAACAATCATACGAAACCATCAAAGAAATTTTGAATGCTTTTTTCGACCGGCCTTAACGTTCATTAGATATAACGGCTACGGTTAAACGACTCACACAAATCAGTGCTCCATCTTCCTGATGGATGCGGATGTCCCACACATGCGATGAACGCCCCAGGTGGAATGGCT
>JAHBTM010000038.1 GCA_019638635.1 Ferruginibacter sp.
GCGCGAGGCCAAAGATGATGCCATCAAAAGCCTCGAAGCAGAACTCGCGCTGCTGGATACCTCCTCGGCAGCACTGTCTAAAGCCAAACTGGTGGCCATTGCCCCGGTTGAACAAAAGGAGTTCAACCACTTTATTGAACTACAGGGCAAGGTGGAAGCTGAAAACATCTCCTACATTGCACCACGCGGTATGGGCGGAATGGTAAAGGCTGTGTATGTGAAGCAAGGGCAACAGGTTTCTAAAGGACAGCTCCTGCTTAAACTCGATGATGCCATCATGCAACAACAAGTGGTTGCTGCTAAACAACAACTCGGGGGCATTAAAACCCAATTGGCGTATGCAAAGGATGTATTGCAACGCCAGCAAAATTTGTGGAACCAGGGCATTGGTACCGAAGTGCAACTCATTGGCGCCCGTACCAATGTTGAAGGCCTGGAAAATCAATTGAAGGCTATGCAGGAACAAGTGAATGTGGCTATTGAGCAAGCACGTACTGCCAATGTATATAGCGATGTGAACGGTGTGGCAGAGATAGTGAATATTCGCGTGGGTGAAACCTTCGTGGGAAGCACCGCTGCCGGTCCGCAAATAAAAATTGTAAATACCAACAGCCTGAAAGCAGTGGTGAGTGTGCCCGAAAATTACGCTACCCGCATTAAAAAAGGTTCCAGTGTGTTAATAGATATTCCTGATGCCAACAAACAAGTGAAAGCATCTATTACTATGATTGGTCAGGCCATCGATTTGGTGAACCGCGGTTTTATTGCTGAAGCTAAAATGGAAAGAGCCCCTGACATTAAAGCCAATCAAACCATCGGAATGCGCATCCTCGATTATTCAGCACCCAATGCAATGGTGGTTCCCGTAAACCTCATTCAAACAGATGATAAAGGCAAGTATGTGTTTGTTGCTACCAAAGGAAACGACGGAAAGCTGCAGGCACGCAAACGAAATATTGAGGTAGGCCAATCTTATGGTGAATATATGGAAGTGCTGTCAGGCCTCAATGCCGGTGAACAACTGATTACGCAGGGTTATCAGAATTTATACGACGGACAAAACATAGTAACCAATTAACTGATTTAGAAATGTATCCGCGTACAAGCCAAACCGTTAGTGTGGTTGTGCCGGTACTTAATTACGCTATATGAAAATCTTCGACGGCATTCAGGATAAATTCAAAGAGTTTGGTCCTACCAGTTGGGCGGTAAACAACCGCACCGCTGTGTATATCATCGCCATTTTAATTTCATTATTCGGATATTATAAGTTTGTAACCTTACCAAAAGAACAGTTCCCGGATATTGTGGTACCAACCATTAGTATCACCACGGTTTATGTAGGGAACAGTCCGAAAGACATTGAAAACCTCGTTACCCGGCCTATTGAAAAGGAATTGAAAGGCATCTCCGGTGCCAAGGTGAAAAAAATTACCAGTACCTCGCAAACCGATTTTAGTTTGATTGTGGTAGAGTTCGACACGGAAGTAAACACCGACCTCGCTAAACTAAAAGTGAAAGATGCGATAGACCGTGCGGAATCAGAACTTCCTAATGATCTTACTGAACAACCCAATGTACAGGAATTTGCCTTCAGTGAAATGCCCATCATGTACGTGAACATCAGCGGAGATTATGATGGAGTGAAACTAAAAACGTTTGCAGAAAAGCTACAGGATCGCTACGAAGAACTCCCGGAAATTACACGCGCAGAAATTGTAGGTGCGCCTGAAAGAGAAATTCAGGTGAATGCCGATCCCTATAAAATGCAGATTGCACGCATCAGTTATACCGATATCGAAAATGCCATCGCCCGTGAAAACATGGACATTACCGGAGGCTTGATAGAGGTTGGCCAGATGAAACGTACACTGAAAATTAAAGGCCAGTTTACCAGTGCCAGAAACCTCGAAGAAGTGATTGTGCGCAGCAGCTCTCAAGGTGCCACCGTGTACTTGAAAGATATTGCTCAAATTAAAGATACCATCAAGGAAAATGAAAGTTTCGCCCGCCTCGATGGTAAAAATGTAATCACACTCAACATCATCAAACGCTCCGGTGAAAACCTGATTGATGCAGCAACCAAGATTAAGGATATCACCTCCGAAATGCAGAAAAATCAAGAGCTGCCGAAAAATTTAAAAGTGGTGATTACGGGCGATCAAAGTAAAGCCACCGCTACTTCGTTTCATGAACTGGTGAATACCATCATCATCGGTTTCTTATTGGTACTGGTTGTACTGATGTTCTTTATGGGGGTTACAAATGCCTTCTTTGTGGCTTTGTCTGTTCCGCTCAGTGTGTTTGTGGCATTCCTGTTCCTGCCGCTGGCCGATTTTATGGTGGGCACCAGCGTAACCCTGAATTTTATTGTGTTGTTCGGATTGTTGTTTGCATTGGGCATTATTGTAGATGATGCCATCGTGGTTATTGAAAACACCCACCGTATTTACAACAATGGGAAAGTACCTATCATTCGAAGCGCCAAGGAAGCTGCCGGTGAAGTATTCATTCCGGTATTGGCCGGTACCGCTACAACGCTTGCACCTTTTGTTCCGCTGCTGATGTGGAAGGGCATTATCGGAAAATTTATGATTTATCTGCCGGTCATCCTCATCCTAACACTGGCCGCTTCACTCATCGTTGCATTTATCTTTAACCCGGTGTTTGCCGTAAGCTTCATGAAGCCTGAAGGCAAGGAGTTCGAAGAACCGAAGAAAACTATTTTCAAAAAATGGTGGTTCTGGGCTGCATTAATTTTTAGCGCACTCTTTCATGTAACGGGTGTTACTGCTGTAGGGAATTTCTTATTGATCATGGCAGCACTGGCAATACTGAATCGTTATGTATTCAGGGAAATTATCCATGTGTTCCAGAATAGGGTTTTACCCGGACTGATGCGCCGTTACGAAATGCTGTTGAAATGGGTGTTGAAAGGTAAAAGGCCTGTATGGGCATTGGTGTCGCTCTTCGTATTGTTTCCGGTAGTTGTGTTGATGCTTATCGCACGTGGTAACAAGGCAACCTTCTTCCCCAGCGGAGATCCGAACATGATATATGTGTATCTGAAAATGCCACCCGGTACCGATGTAAAAGCCACCGACAGCGTGATGCATATCCTCGATCAACGGGTGTATGATGTATTGAAAGATGAAATGCCGGAAAATGGCGGTATTGTGGAAAGTGTGATTACCAACGTGGCCAACAGTGCCAATAATCCAACCGATCAAAATAGAAGTGTACGGCCAAACCTCGGCCGTATCCAGGTTTCATTCGTGGAGTTTGAAAAGAGAAACGGTAAAGGCACAAAACATTATCTGGATTCCATCCGCGCCAGAATGGTGGGTATTCCCGGTGCCAGTATTGTAGTAGCTCAGGAAGATGCCGGTCCTCCAACCGACCCTGCTGTGAATATTGAAATTTCAGGAGATGAGTTCGATGAAGTGGCTTATGTTGCTACACAACTGTCAAACTACCTAGATACGAATCAGGTGTATGGCGTTGAAAACCTTCGCATGGATGTAGACCTGCAAAGTCCTGAAATTACGATTCAAATTGACCGTGAACGCGCCATGATGGAAGGGTTATCTACCGCACAAATCGGAATGGAATTGCGAACGGCAATCTTTGGAAAAGAAGTGAGCAAGTTGAAGATTGGTGAAGATGAATATGAAATTCAACTGCGTTCTTCTGAAAATGTCCGCAATAATATTTACGAGCTGCTGAACACCCGAATTACATTCATGGATATGAACACCATGCGGGTGAAATCTGTTCCGCTGAGCGATGTGGCAAGAATTGATTATACCAACTCCAGTGGTGCCATTGCCCGTAAAAATGTAAAACGCACTATTCAGCTGCAATCGAATGTGCTGGACCCATCCATGACAGCCAAAGTAAACAAGGAGTTGGCTGAAAAAATTACAGCATTCCGGGCTCAGCAACAATTACCCGATGGCGTCCAAATTAAACAAACCGGACAGGGCGAACAGGAAGCTGAAACATCCAGCTTTTTATTTTCTGCATTGTTGATTGCACTCGGACTAATCTTCCTGATTCTTGTACTTCAGTTTAATTCTTTGAGCAAACCGTTTATCGTACTGATCGAAATTTTCTTCTCCATCATTGGAGTGTTGATAGGATACGCTATCACCGGCATGACCATCTCTACCATTATGTTGGGTGTGGGTATCATCGGCCTCGCAGGTATCGTTATCAAGAATGGAATTCTACTCATTGAGTTTACGGATGAACTGCGTATGCGTGGAATGAAAACACGCGAAGCAACCATTCAGGCAGGTAAAATCCGGATTATTCCCGTATTGCTAACTGCAGTGGCCACCATGCTCGGATTACTACCCCTGGCCGTAGGGTTTAATATCGATTTTGTAAAACTCCTCAATGAATGGAATCCCAATATTTTCTTCGGTGGAGATAGCGTAGTGTTCTGGGGACCATTAAGTTGGACCATCATCTTCGGTTTAATTTTTGCATTCTTCCTTACGCTGATAATGGTGCCAAGTATGTACCTCATATCAGAAAGATTACGCCGCCCCATGGAGAAATTCTATGGCACCAAATACGTGGCTATCCTCGGTTTTACCGGTCCGCTTTTCTTCATCATGGTAGGTATCATGTACCTCGGCCGCAGGCTTCAGGGTAAGAAAGTATGGAATGGGTTAATGAAAGATTCTAAATAAATTACATCATTCACTGACTAAAAGCATTGAACATGAAAACGAATCACGAAATTGAATACAGGCTGTATGGAGAAGAAATGCAGTTTGTAGAAATATTGCTCGACCATAATGAAACAGCCATCGCTGAAAGCGGAAGTTTTATGATGATGGATAACGGTGTGGAGATGGAAACTATTTTCGGAGATGGCAGCAACCGCCAAACCGGAATCCTGGGTAAACTTATGAGTGCCGGGAAACGATTGATTACCGGTGAAAGTTTATTCATGACGGCTTTCACCAACACGTCGCATGATAAACGCAGCGTGAGTTTTGCCGCTCCGTACTCTGGAAAAATTATTCCGATTGATTTGCACCTGCACAACGGTAAAGTGATTGCGCAGAAAGATGCCTTTCTTGCCGCAGCCAAAGGGGTTACCGTGGGTATCGAACTGCAACGCAGGCTGGGTACCGGAATTTTCGGTGGTGAAGGATTCATCATGCAAAAGCTGGAAGGAGATGGATTATGTTTTGTACATGCCGGTGGTTATGTGGTTGAAAAGGAACTGAAACCGGGCGAATCTTTAAAAGTAGATACCGGGTGCGTAGTGGCTTACACTTCCACCGTCGATTTTGATATTGAAATGATACGCGGGGTGAAAAGCTGGATTTTTGGAGGAGAGGGACTTTTTTTCGCGCACCTGAAGGGTCCGGGTAAAGTTTGGATCCAATCGCTTCCCATCAGCCGACTCGCAGGCAGGATATTACAGTACGGCACTTTTAAACGCAAAGAAGAAGGTTCAGTACTGGGTGGTCTCGGCAATTTGCTCGATGGCCGCGAATAAAACGAAACCCACAATGAAAAACAATAGCGTAACAGGATACTGTTGCGCTTTTTTGTGAAAAGAATATTCTATTCAGCTGCATGACACTATCTCGTTTTTATCTTCTAAAAACGCAAGAATGAAACAGAAGCATTGAGCATTAGGTGTGTTGGTGTCTTTGAAATGGTTTATTCCCGAGGAGCATCGCAAAAAACGCACGCAGAAAGGCGCGGAAGAGTATTCAAAACCATTCAGCATGCTTCAGTGAAAACATTTGCGCCCGTCTGCGGTATAAAAAGAATAATAACTGGCGTAAGTATGCAGCATAGCTATGTGTTGGGTGTACTTGTGCCTTTATAATAATAATAACTGGCGCAAGTATGCAGCATAGCTATGTGTTGGGTGTACTTGTGCCTTTAAACAGCCCCCACCAACCGGATACAAATTAAAAAACCGCACCGTAGGGGTGCGGCCTGTTTATACAACAATGTTTAATCAATCTCTACTATACACCTTCGACAATAAACGTAAAATTTCAATGTATAACCAAACGATGGTTACCAGTAATCCAAAGGCACCAAACCATTCCATATACTTCGGGGCGCCCATGGCAGCACCTTTCTCAATCATATCGAAATCAAGCAATAAATTGAGTGCAGCAATGGTAACTACTACCAACGAAAAGATAATGCCCATCGTACTTCCTTCATGCAGAAATGGCATTGATTCCATACCAAACATACGCATCACCCACACCAACAGGTAAAACAACATTACACCTACTGTTGCAGCAATTATTACAGAACGGAACTTCTCCGTTACCTTGATAATTCGGAAAGTGTATAGAAAGTACATACCCACAGAAACCCCCAGTGTTAAACCCACTGCATTCATGATGATGTTGGGTGCAGTTTCAGCAAAGGCAAAATCAAAAATTGAAGATATGGAACCAATGAACAATCCCTGAGCCAATGCATACAACGGAGCCAGAAAGGGCGCCCATTCTTTTTTAAATGCAATCACTAAAGCAATTACCAGCCCGCCAATAATTCCACCCCACATCAATGGCATTACATCTCCTCCATAGGAATGCACCCGCCAGGAATGGATTGAGGTGCCCAGCACCATCAAAAATAAAAAGCCAAACTTCTGAATGGTTCCTTTTACCGTCATTCCATCGGTCGGTATAACACCGTCTAATACGGTACTTTGAAATTTCTTCTCACTCAATGCCGGATTGCTTGATTTAAATAATGCCATAATGCGTCTGTTAAGATTTTAAAAATACTGAAGTTTCGTGTATTGCACAAATGATGTGATATATCAAGGCCCTGTTACATTCACATCCTTCTCATTGCCGTTCTTACAATTTGCAGCCTTCCCATTATCTTTGCGCCATGAATCAACTGGTCAGTCAACTAAGTCAATATAAGGACGATATCTTAAAAGAATCCGTTACCAACGCAGCAGAACTGGAAGCTTTTCGTATAAAATACCTCGGCACCAAAGGCATTGTGAAAGCTTCTATGGCTTTTATGAAAGATGTACCGGTTGAGAGTAAAAAAGAGGCCGGTCAGTTGCTAAATGATTTTAAAATTTTCACTGAATCGCACTACGCCGGTTTGAAAGATAAGATAGAATCCTCCGGCCACAGTGGGCAAACCTATTCCGATAATACCTTGCCCGGATATGCGTTCCCGGTAGGTTCGCGTCATCCAATCAGCATCATCCAGAATCAAATCATATCCATTTTTCGGCGTTTAGGCTTTGCCGTTGCTGAAGGGCCCGAGATTGAAGACGACTGGCATAATTTTACTGCACTTAATCTCCCGCTGAATCACCCCGCACGGGATATGCAGGATACTTTTTATATCCATACCCAGCCCGACTGGCTGTTACGTACGCACACCAGCAGCGTGCAAATTCGGGAGATGGAAAAACAACAACTGCCGTTAAGAATTATTTGTCCGGGTCGTGTGTACAGAAATGAAACCATCAGCGCTCGAGCCCATTGCTTCTTTCATCAGGTAGAAGGTTTGTACATCGCCGAAAAAGTTTCCTTTGCCGATCTCAAACAAACACTCTACTTTTTTGTGCAGGAAATGTTCGGAAAAGATTTTAATGTTCGGTTCCGCCCGTCGTATTTTCCTTTCACTGAACCCAGTGCCGAAATGGACATTAGTTGTGTAATCTGCAAAGGCAAGGGTTGCAGCGTGTGTAAACGTACCGGTTGGGTAGAAATACTAGGTTGTGGTATGGTGCATCCCAATGTGCTTGAAAACTGTGGCATTGATTCCTCCAAGTACACCGGCTATGCATTTGGTATGGGCATAGAACGCATCACCATGTTGAAATATCAGGTGAAAGATCTGCGGCTCTTTTCTGAAAACGACCTTCGCTTCCTTAAACAGTTTACGGCGCAGTAATACTACGTTGTTACTGATGATTCTTTTAGCGTTGTATTGCATCGAATTCAACCTGCAAGGTCTATTTTTGCCGGTATGATACAAACAGTTGCCATAGCAGGTGCAGGAACCATGGGCAGCGGCATTGCATTGTCTGCCGCATTGGCCGGATATAATGTAGTATTGCTGGATACGTTTGAAGGTGCATTGGATAAAGCCATCATTTCTATTCAGAAAAACCTCCACACCCTGGTGCAAAAAGGGAAGTTGCCTGAAAGTGAACTTCAACAGGTGCTGCTTCGAATCCAAACATCGGGTAACCCGGAAACCTGCGTGGCCGATCTCATCATTGAAGCTATCGTGGAAAAAATGGAAGCAAAAACGTCACTGCTTTTGCGTCTGGCATCTGTCAACGCCCCTCATTGTATCATTGCCAGCAATACCTCGAGTCTTTCTATTACCGGTATTCAGGAGAAGTTACCACATCCGCATCGGGTGGCAGGACTTCATTTCTTTAATCCTGCACACATCATGAAACTGGTGGAAGTGATAAAAGGAAAACAAACGGATGTTGCAACGATTCATGAACTCGTTCAATTCAGTAAACAATTGGGGAAAACACCGGTAGTTTGTACCGATGCTCCGGGCTTTATCGTTAACCGGGTTGCACGCCACTTTTACCTCGAATCTATGAAGGCGGTAGAAAACGGAATGGCTACGGTGGAACAGGTAGATGATATTATGGAAGCCACCGGATTTAAAATGGGTCCGTTTAAACTGATGGATATGATAGGTATGGACATCAACCTGGCTGTTTCACAGTCACTGTTTGAGGCATTCAACCACGAAGAGCGATTCAGGCCCTCCAACCTGCAGATTCAAAAAGTTGAAAAGGGCGAACTCGGTAAGAAAACAGGAAAAGGATTTTATCAATACGATTAACATAACATGGTATTTGTAACCGGCGGATCCGGCCTGCTCGGACAAGCACTCATACATCAGCTGATTCAGCAACACAAAAGGGTGCGCGCCCTTGTACATTCTACGCCCATTCAAATAGATGGAGTGGAATCAGTGCAAGGAAGCATACTCGATGTCATCGGATTGGAAGACTCACTACAAGGCGTAAACGAAGTGTACCATTGTGCCGGTTGGGTATCTTATGCTCCCGGTGCTGCAAAGCAACTGTACAAAATAAATGTAGAGGGTACGGCTAATGTAGTGAATGTGGCCCTCGAGGCAGGCGTGCGAAAACTGGTGCATGTAGGTTCTGTTGCTGCACTGGAAGCGGCAGAGGCAGGTAGTATCATCAACGAAGAAAGTAAATGGAAAAACGGATCCGGTAAATCAGCATACGCAAAAAGCAAATACTTCGGTGAGATGGAGGTATGGCGTGCTATGGCCGAAGGTTTACATGCTGTGGTGGTGAACCCTTCTGTTATACTGGGCAACGGAAACTGGCACACAGGCTCTACCGCCATGTTCAAATCAGCATACAATGGTTTTCCCTGGTATACCAATGGAGTTACCGGTTATGTTGATGTGGAAGATGTTGCAAAAGCCATGATTTTACTTATGAACAGCCACATCCACGAAGAACGATTTGTACTCTCCGGTCATAACGCAACTTACCGCGAAGTGTTCACACTGATGGCTCAGGCTTTTCAATCGGCACCACCTAAATGGAAAGTGTCACCCGCACTGGCTGCGTTGGTTTGGAGATTTGAAAAACTGAAAAGCCTCTTCTCCGGTAAAGAACCGTTACTTACTAAAGAAACAGCAACCATGTCATTCGCTGAACAATATTATTCAGGATTATCTATAACAGAACGTTTTCCAGAATTCAGCTATACGCCACTCGAAACCACGATTGCCCGTGTATGCAAAGCGTTGCAACAAAAGCTTAACATTCACTGATGTACTTTCGAAACAGATTCAAAATGTATATATCCATGAAGTCCATTTTCCTCACGTTGTTTTTATTGACCGGTTCAATCATCTCTAAGGCACAACAGGGTTTTTATATTTTAACCGGACAAGTATTGCACGGTGAAACCGGCACACCCATGCAAGGCGCATCCGTGTTTGCAGAGAATACTACCATTGGTACCGCTACCGATGCAGAAGGGAATTTCAAATTGTGGCTCCCCAATGGCGGGCACACCATATCGGTTACGTACTCCGGTTTCTCTACGGTTAGTCAACGTTCCGCTTCTTCCGATGCCGATAAGCACATTGTGTTTGCCATCAGGCCCCGCGAAGTGGAAATATCCGATGTGGTAGTGGTATCCTCCAACGAAGTACGCAACGGTTGGGAAAAATACGGCAGCTTTTTCTACGACCAGTTTATCGGTACTTCTCAAATAGCGCGTTCCTGTGTGATCATCAATCCCGAAGTGCTGAAATTTTATTTTTCTAAAAAAAGAAACCGGTTGAAAATTGTGGCGGCAGACCCGTTGCAGATTCAAAACAAAGCCCTCGGATACAACATCCGATACAGCCTCGATTCTTTTACGCATGAATATGCAACCGGCATTAGTTTCTATTCAGGCAACCCCTTGTTTGAAGATGTAACAAAGGAAACCGGAACACCGGTAAACATCATTGCATTTCGTGAAGCAGCCTATAAGGGTTCTGTGTTGCACTTCATGCGCGGCATCTTCCATCAAACCCTACAAAAAGACAGTTTCGAAATTCAATTTGTAGTTCGCATTAACGACGAGGAAAAAGCACTACCTCTGAAAGATTTTTATAAAGCACTCAATTATAAAAAAGACATCACCCATCAAACCGTCACCATTCGACCTAATCAAACCGAGGTGGGCGTCATCTATCTGGGTGAACAACCCGATGATGGTTATGTACAAATGCGAAACGATTCTACAACCCAGACCACTTTTCAATTTTCTATTCTATCCTTTCAGCCGCAACAATCCATCACCATAGAACAAAATGGATATTTCTTTGATCAGTCAGATCTTGTATTCAAAGAATACTGGACATGGGAGAAGGTAGGGGATATGGTGCCGTACGATTACGGAATTGTGATAGATTACCAACCCGCTATTCAAAAAATGATTGAAGCCATGATGAATGTAAAACCTGATGAGGCACCTAAAGAATAATTAACCTTTCATCACTTTCTCCCATAACAAGGGGATGCGTTTAATCCAAACAAGCTCACGTTTTTTTACCGAAGCTTCTTCAGCTGGTGCACCCCAGTACACTTTATTTCCTTCAAGGCTGCTACCTACACCGGTCATGGCCAGTAACGTAGCGTTGTCTCCAATCTCCAGTGTTTTGTTGATACCACATTGGCCCCATACTGTAACGCCCTGTCCAATCGTTGCGGCTCCTGCAATGGCTGATTGTGCTGCAAATAATCCGTTAGCACCTATCACGGTGTCATGTCCTACATGTATCATGTTGTCCATTTTTGTGCCACGGCCAATCACCGTATCATGACTAACACCACGGTCAATGGTACAATGGGCACCAATCTCCACATCATCCTCAATAATTACCCTGCCGCAATCCGGCATCTTCTTATACCAAACCGGACGATTCTTTTTAGTGTTGTAATAAAAGGCACTGCTGCCCACCACTGTTCCCGGTTGAATCACCACATGGTCTCCAATTATGCAATGATCGAGGATGGTAACGTTTGGATACAGGATGCAGTTTTTTCCGATGCGCACATGATGCCCTACAAATACAGAAGGATACAGATAGGTGCCTTCACCAATCAACGCAGTATCACTGATCATTTTTTCTGCCGGTATAAAAGGCCTGAAGTGTTCCACAATTTTACAATACGCCTGAAAAGGATCATCAACCAACAACAATGCTTTGCCTTCCGGTACCGGTTGTTCCTGATTGATGATGATATAAGTGGCAGCACTGTGTATGCATTTGTCGTAATACTTCGGATGATCTACAAACACCAGGTCACCTGTTTCCACTTTGTGTATTTCATTGATGCCCGTTGCCATTCCACCATCATCGCCGATGATGCGCGCCTGAGTGAGTGATGCAATCCATTTTACTGATACCGGTGCAGGAAATTTCATACAATTATTTTCGTAAAGGTATAATGTGCACGACAAACTTCTTCAATTTTTCAATACAGCACACCACCTCCCTTTCTCATCATGATGGAGTTGTTTCAATTGTATTTTTGTTTTCTGTGTTTCATTTTTTCATCTGCCATTGCATTTAAATGGGTCAATGTACGCTTCCATTTTCCACAGACAATTTTAAAATGTTGATAAAATAGTTGAGAATTTTTTTTTCGTTAGCAAAATTTATTTTTAATATTGTGAAGGGATTGTATATCCCTGTACTTACTAACCCATCCATTATAACAAAGTCCGGTACACAATACCGGGCTTTTTTATTTCAGCTACACACGTTTTTATTTCATATCCATCAATCGAAATGCGCTGTATTCACAACGCTTGAATGAATTAATATATCTTGCAGGAATAATAAAGTGGTATGCTTAAATCAATGACAGGCTTCGGAAGAGCCGAACACACGGCGGGGGATAAAACATTCTTTGTTGAAATTAAAGCGCTCAACGGAAAACAATTTGAATTGCAATTGAAGTTGCCGCCAATGTTGAAACCTTTCGAGTTTGAAATCAGGAATCTTTTACAAGAAGGACTGGTACGTGGAAGTATTGATTGTTACATTGTCATCAAACAAAACGGCGCCAGCCGCCCGGTAGTGGTGAATACAGATTTGGTGCGTGCATATTACATGCAGTTGGATGTACTGGCAAAAGAAATGCAGGCCGATACCCAATCATTATTGGGAGCCATACTGCGTCTTCCCGAAGTGGTATCTCCTTCAACCGAAGTGCTGAGCGATGAAGATTTTGCATTGTTTAAAAACACATTGAATGCAGCCATCCAGGAATTGAATCAACATCGTATGGAGGAAGGGGCTTCCTTAACGAAAGATTTGAATCAACGTATCCACCATATCAGAGAACAGGAAACAGCCATCCTACAACTGGAACCTAAAAGAATGGAACGCATCCGCGCAGAAATCAATCAACTCCTCACTGAACATATCGGGATGGAAAACATCGATAAAAATCGTTTGGAACAGGAATTGATTTATTATATGGAGAAGATTGATATCCATGAAGAACAAATCCGCCTGAAACAACATTGCGATTATTTTTTGGAGGTGATGCAATCTACTGACCCCGGGAAAGGAAAAAAACTTTCTTTCATCCTACAGGAAATTGGTCGTGAAATCAATACCACCGGAAGTAAAGCATACGATGCAGACATTCAAAAGTGTGTGGTGCAAATGAAAGATGAACTTGAAAAAGCAAAAGAACAGGTATTAAATGTGTTGTAATGAAAAAGTATCTCTATATATTTTTTGCAGGGATGATGTGCACCGCCTTCCTGTTTTCCTGTAAACAGGTAGAGGTGTTCGAACAAAATCGGATAATCCCTTCCGGCAAATGGATGCGAAACGTTCCCGTGCAGGGTACTTTCGAAATTACCGACACCCTAAGTGCATATAATATTTATATAGTGCTGAGGCATACCGATGCTTATGAGTATAATAATATATGGCTGAACATCGGACTGCAATCTCCGGGGGGTGAAATGAACTTTCAAAAAGTGGACCTCACCCTCGGCAATGATATACATGGATGGGAAGGCACCGGAATGAACGACATACGGGAAGTGCGCAAACTCATCAGCGGACGACCCCGGCAATTTATCAAACCCGGTGTATACCACTTTCAGATTGGCCATATCATGCGTAACGATCCACTGCTGAACGTGCTGAATGCCGGCTTGCGGGTAGAAAAAGTTTATCAGCCCTGATAACAAAGTGTTATTCCTTGTCGTTATATAGCCAACTTACAGTATTTTGCGGGGTAACCCCATTGATTATTATAATCCATAAGTGTGAAAAAACTATTTTTTATTGCCGTTGCAATATGGTGCACCGCATCTGCCAACGCACAATCTCAGGGTGATTACCAGGTGGGAGAATTTGGAATTACCGCCGGTGCTGCCCATTATTTTGGCGACCTGAACTCCCGCGCAGGCATCAATCGCCCTAAGCCCGCCTTCGGTATCTTTTTCCGTAAACAATTTGGCAACTATATAGGAATGCGCATTGCCGCACGCTACGCACAGGTGGGGTATGCTGATAAATACAGCAAAAACGAATTCCAGCAATTGCGCAACCTCAGCTTCAACTCCAATATCTGGGAACTGGCCGTTCAGGGTGATTTTAATTTCTTCAAGTTTGTACCCAACGACCCAAATTATCTTTTTACACCATATGTAACGTTAGGCCTGGGCGTGTTTTCTTACGACCCCTACGCCTACCTCTACGGTAAAAAAGAGTTTTTGCGACCACTGGGTACAGAAGGGCAAAACGCTAATTATGAAGGCCGCTCTCAATATGGTACCATGGCCCTCGCCATCCCATTTGGAGTAGGTATCAAATACAACCTCACCGAAAAAGTGAATATTTCTTTTGAAATCTCCAATAGGTTAACTACAACCGATTATCTCGATGATGTTAGTACTACCTATGCCGGCATCGGAAGCTTCCCCGGTGGCCCCAGCGGACAACCCAGCACCGCGCAGTTGCTGCAAGACCGTTCTTATGAAATTGACAAGAATTTCCAGTTTCAACAAGGCCAACAACGAGGAAATTCCAAACAAAAAGATCAATATATCATCGCTGAAATAGGAATTTCCTTTAATATCAGTAGCTACCGCTGTCCCACTTCTTATTAATTTCCTCCTGTTGGGTATCTTATAGGGATGATATAAATGATTTTTGTACTTTTGCGCCCTTGTACAGGGTACACCGGTACAGGTCATGGAATGGAACCATCTTCACAAATCGATAAAAGCAAACTGCCTCAGCATATAGCCATTATTATGGACGGTAATGGACGATGGGCTGAGGAAAGAGGGCAAGACAGACTCTTCGGCCACCTGAATGGGGTGGAAAGCGTGCGCAATGTGGTGGAAGGTGCCGCAGAACTGGGTGTGAAATACCTCACCCTCTATGCATTCAGTACCGAAAACTGGGAACGCCCTCCCTACGAAGTTTCAGGCCTTATGGAACTATTAGTAGAAACAATCAAAAAAGAAGTTCCTACCCTCAATAAAAATAATATACGCTTACAGGTTATTGGTGATGTAGAAATGCTCCCCGACAATGCCCGCAAAGAACTGGAACAGGCCATTACCGACACTGCTCAGAATAATGGACTAACACTCATCCTTGCCCTCAGCTACAGCAGTCGCTGGGAAATTGTACATGCTATCCGGCAAATGGCCGCTGAAGTAGCCTCCGGAAAAATCAACGCACAAGACATAGATAAAAATTATTTTGAACGATTCCTCTGCACAACCGGTTTGCCAGATCCTGAATTGTTAATCAGAACCGGTGGCGAAATCAGGGTAAGCAACTTTTTGCTGTACCAGATTGCCTATGCAGAACTGTACTTTACCGAAGTGAAATGGCCCGATTTCAGAAAAAACCACCTGTTTGAGGCTATTATTGATTTTCAACACAGGCAACGCCGTTTCGGGAAAACCGGTAAGCAGGTAGTGGAAAATAAACCCGAATGCTAAAAACTGTTCGAATCCCTGTTTATATGGGGTTTTAGGACGGGCTTAACATATTGTTATAACGAATGCGCTTAATTTGGCGCAGTAAATTTTTTTGGATGCATAGGCTCTATCAGAAGGCTATACTTTACATAGTAATTTTTGTTTCATTTTCAACCGGCCTATCAGCACAAATTAACGACACAGTTCCCGTAGCCGTCAATACCGAATTGGCTCAAATTTTCAACCAGAAATTTCCAAAGCAATATCGCATTGCCGGTATCAGCGTAAGCGGAACACAATCCTTCGACCATAACCTGATTGTATCCATCAGCGGGATGGCCATCGGCGATAAAGTGCAGATTCCCGGTACCGACGTGTTTTCCAAAGCCATTACCAAACTTTGGAAACAAAACCTCGTTTCAGATGTTAGCATCAACCTTGTAAACCTGGTAGGTGATGATTTGTTTGTGGAAATCGCCGTTGTGGAAAGACCCCGCCTCGTTCAACTTGAAGTGCTCGGCGTAAAGAAATCTGAAAAGGAAGATATTATTGCAAAAATCGGACTGGCGAAAGACCGTGTAGTTACTGAGGATATGAAACTGAGCGCCATCGAAGTCATCAGAAAGTTTTATTACGATAAAGGATTTAGAAACGTACGCATCAGTTCCGATGAAAAAATGGTAGAAGGTATTGCAAACGCCATTTCTCTGACATACACCATCCAAAAGGGAAATAAGGTTCGGGTGAATTCCATCAACTTCACAGGAAATGAATCTCAATCGGATCTGAGGCTGAAAAAGCAAATGAAAGGCACCAAGGAAATGTCGAAGATTACCTTGTTCCCCGACAAAGTGGTAAGCCCATACGGTGATACTACCAAAAGCCCCGGATTTAAAGATTATGTAAAAGAAGCCGCCTTTCTTACACCTACCCGCACAAAAGAATACCTCGATCCGTATGTAAGATTGAAACTCTTCAGCGGAGCTAAATTCAACGAAACAAAATACCAGGAAGACAAAGAAAAAATCCTGGACTACTACAATGCACAGGGCTATCGTGATGCGGTTATTCTGAAAGATACACCCGTTATAAACCAGAAAGGAAATCTGGATATTGATATCCTGGTGAATGAAGGACGACAATATTATTTCGGTAACATGGTGTGGAAGGGAAACACCCGCTATTCCGATTCTATCCTGAATATTTTACTCGGTATTCAGAAAGGTGATATTTATAACCTTGAATTACTGGATAAAAGACTGGGCCGTCAAATGTCGATGGAAGGCGGTGATATCAGCAGCCTGTATCAAGACGATGGATATTTGTTCTTCCGGGTGGAGCCTATTGAAACCGCAGTGTACAATGATACAATCGACTTTGAACTGCGCATGGCGGAAGGCCCGCAGGCAACGTACGGACGCATCACTGTTTCAGGAAACAACAAAACCAAAGATTATGTAATCATGCGCGAATTGAGAACCATCCCCGGTGATAAATTCAGTCGCGCCGATATCATTCGTACCCAACGTGAGTTATCTCAACTCGGTTTTCTGGATCCTGAAAAAATATCACCGAACATCATTCCCAACTCCGACAACGGAACTGTAGATATCAATTGGGCTGTGGAAGAAAAATCGGCCGATCAGCTGGAACTTTCTGCCGGTTTTGGTGGTGGTATCGGCTTAACCGGAACATTGGGTGTAACGTTTAATAACTTCTCTCTAAAAAATATCACTAAAAAATCAAGTTGGAATCCACTGCCCGGCGGAGACGGACAAAGACTCAGCCTGCGGGTTCAGTCGAATGGTAGAATGTTCCGCTCGTACAATTTCTCTTTCACCGAACCCTGGCTGGGTGGTAAAAAAAGGAATTCCTTCTCGGTGAGCTATTACAACACAAGATATTCGAACACTTATGATTCATTCGGACTCTTCTGTAAGGAATGTGGAAAGAACTCTTACATCAACACTACCGGTTTTGGAATTGCATTGGGTAAACAATTGAAATGGCCCGATGATTATTTTAACCTCGTGTTCGCCGTGAACCTGCAGCAATATCGTTTGAAAAATTATTCAAATATTTTCCGCGGATTGAGTAACGGTACATCCACCAACATCAATGCAAAAATTACACTTGCCCGTAACTCCACCGGCGGAAGTCCTATCTTCCCAACCAGCGGTTCCAATTTTATATTGAGTACACAGTTTACGCTACCCTATTCCTTAATGGGAATTACCAAGGGAGATGCCAACGAGTTTCAACTTCCTGAATTTCATAAATGGAGATTTTCCGGAGAATGGTTTGTACCAATCGGCAGACCCTTGGGTGCCGATCAAAATAAACAGTTCATCCTTCGCGCCGCGGCTAAATATGGATTCATTGGTCGCTATAACAAAGACCTCGAAATTTCTCCTTTCGAACGATTCCAGATTGGGGATGCAGGCCTGAGTAACAACATTGCATTGCTGGGATACGATATTATTGCGCACAGAGGATATCCGATTTACAGCAGCTCGAATCCAAGAGTCAATCCCGATGGCGGAAGTCCGAATGAGTTCTTCACCATCTTCAACAAATACACCGTTGAAATGCGCTATCCGTTCAGTACCGCAGCCAGCAGCACCATTTACGGTTTGGCATTTTTTGAAGCCGCCAATGGCTGGTACGATTTTAAAGAGTATAACCCATTCAAATTGCGCAGGTCGGTGGGCGTAGGTATGCGCTTCTTCTTACCCATGTTTGGTTTGTTGGGATTTGATTATGGAATCGGTCTCGACAGATATACCCAGGAAGGGGGGATTAAGG
The DNA here is from genome assembly GCA_019638635.1 of Ferruginibacter sp. Classification (GTDB taxonomy): domain Bacteria; phylum Bacteroidota; class Bacteroidia; order Chitinophagales; family Chitinophagaceae; genus Ferruginibacter. Next base: position 18,324 of record JAHBTM010000038.1, read on the forward strand.
GAGCCGCCAAGTTTACCTTCATGCTGGGCCAGGAACCTGAATAATTAAAAAATCTAAATTATAATCATATGAAACGTATTTTTCTGTTGATGCTGATAGCTTGCTGTGCCGTTCAGGTTCAGGCACAACGATATGCCGTAATCGACTCCAAATTCATCCTCGATAAAATGCCTGAATACAAAAACGCACAGGCACGGCTCAACCAATTCAGTGAACTCTGGCAACAAGAGATTGATCAAAAGGAAGCCGCATTGAGTAAAATGTATAAAGATTATGATGCTGAACAAGTTATGTTACCCGATGATTTAAAAAAGAAAAGAGAGGATGAATTGTTCAATAAAGAAAAAGACTTGCGTGATTTACAACGTAAACGTTTTGGCTTTGAGGGCGATTTATTTAAAAAACGTCAGGAACTGATCAAACCTATTCAGGATAAAGTATACACAGCCATTCAGAAACTGGCAACTGAAAAACAATACGACTTTATTTTAGATAAAAGCGAAGGAATTACCGTTATATTTGCCGACCCAAAACTGGATAAGAGCGAAGAAGTGCTTCGCAGTTTGGGTGTTAAATAATTTACAATACAGCTGTTGGGTTTTTACCTGCTGCGTACAAAAGTGTCAAAGACAATCAATTTAAAAAAACAGAACAAAGCATGAAAAAAGTATTATTCATTTGTTTGATGGCTTTAGGAGCATTCACCGTTACTGCACAAAACAAAATCGGTTACATCAGTACGGAAGATTTAATTTCTGAAATGCCGGAGGCCGTTAAAGCAGATGCTGAATTGAAAGAATATCAGCAATCTCTTGCTCAGCAATATCAGGATATGATGAAAGAGCTGAACGATAAAGACAGCATCTTCGTAAAAGATTCCATGAAGCTTTCTGCCAGCATGAAAGAAATTAAAAGAGATGAGCTGATTTCATTATACCAGCGTATTCAAAACTGGAACAACCAGGCGCAGGATTTGTATCAACAAAAAGCCCAGGAAAAAGTCGCTCCCTTGCGTTCAAAGGCAATGGATGCCATCAAAGCGGTCGCTAAGGATAACGGTTACGGATATGTGCTGGATGCGTCGGCAATCATTGTTGCTCCTCCGGGTGATGATTTGTTACCTTTGGTGCGTAAGAAGTTAGGTATTCCAGCTCCTAAGCCATAACTCGTTTTTGTAACATAATATTCAAGCCACCTCACCGGTGGCTTTTTTCATTATGGAGTGTATATTATGCTCCCTTCACTTATGGTGAAACACTATCTGTTCTTTGAGGTTTTGAGAAACGTAGATGGAAACATCAACCTCAAAATGATTTTTTTTCCTGTTTTAAAAACCAACTCCTATTCAGGTTGAATAGGTATTAAACGTAAATTTAAGCAATGAAACCAATGGGAGTTTTTGATAGTGGTTATGGGGGCTTAACAGTACTGAAAGAACTGGTTAGCCTGTTGCCGGAATATGATTATTATTATCTGGGCGATAATGCACGTGCGCCTTATGGTCCCCGAAGTTTCGACACTGTGTACGAGTACACGTTGCAGGCAGTGAAATGGTTCTTCGCACAGGGTTGTCCGTTAGTGATACTGGCATGCAATACTGCTTCTGCCAAAGCCCTGCGCACCATTCAGCAAAACGACTTACCTTCCTTGGGCCCGGAAAAAAGAGTACTCGGCGTTATACGTCCTACCGCAGAGGTTATTGGCGATTATACTACCAGCGGCCATATCGGATTATTTGGTACAGAGGGTACGGTTCAATCGGGTTCTTATGTACTTGAAATTCAAAAGACTTTTCCGGAATTGAAGGTTACGCAGGAAGCATGTCCGATGTGGGTGCCGCTCGTTGAAAACAATGAACACCACCTGCCAGGCTCTAACTACTTCATTCTCAAACACGTACAACATCTCATGCAACAAGATCCCGCCATTGATACGGTGCTGTTGGCCTGTACCCACTATCCGTTGCTGGAACCCTCAATCCGAAGCTTTCTGCCTGAGAACGTGCAAGTGATCAGCCAGGGTGCCATCACTGCCCGTGCCCTGCAAGAGTACCTCAAGCGCCATCCGGCCATGGATGCGGCTTTGAGCAAAGGAGGTGGAAGGCATTTCTTCACCACGGGGCACCCCGGCGATTTCAACCACAAAGCCACGCTGTTTTACGAACAGCCCGTAGAAGCACAAAAAATAGCTTTGGTATAAGGAAAATGCAATATTTTCTTTTGCATGAAGGTGTAATGTGCTACCTTTGCCGTCCTTTCACAAACAGCGGGATGGTGCCTGCTGCAGATGGGAAACAATATTTGTAAAGGGAAAAATGTAAAATCATGCCAGGAAAAAAAAGAACCTATCAACCGCATACACGCCGCAGAAAGTCTGTTCACGGATTTCGCAAGCGTATGCAGGATGCCAATGGCCGCAAAGTATTGGCCAGCCGCAGGGCTAAAGGAAGACGTAAACTAACGGTTTCCGACGAGCACGGTTCCAAGAAATAATACTCCACCACATGGAGAACCTCTTCAGGCCCCGGCTATCCGGGGTCTTTTTTATTTAATTTTGTTATGTATTGAACCTGAACATACGATATACTTACGGCAGGCATGAAAAACTCAAAAGCCGAAAGGAAATTGATGCCTTGTTCCTCAGTGGAAACAAAATCAACCGGTTCCCTATAAAAATATGGTATCAGGTAACAGATGGGAACGGACAACTGAAGGCGGGTGTGGGCGCGAGTAAAAAATTCATCCGAATGGCGCATCAACGCAATCGGGCGAAAAGGCTCTTGCGCGAAGCGTATCGTTTGCAAAAGCCCCTGTTGCAGGCATTCCTGATTCAGGAACATAAAAACCTGCAACTATTCTGCCTGTACCACGCCACTGAAGTGATGGGCTTTGAAGTGGTGTATCAGGCAATGGAAAAATCAATCCAGAAACTAATACATACCCTCCGTGAAAACCATTAAATATTGGTTAAGCCTTCCGTTCATCGGACTCATTCGTCTGTACCAGCTGATTATATCACCGTGGTTGGGCAGTAAATGCAGGTACACACCCACCTGTTCTCAGTATGCCATAGAGGCATTCAGGAAATACGGCCCGCTGAAAGGTATGTACCTAACGGTAAAGCGTGTACTAAGTTGTCATCCCTGGGGCAGGCATGGCCATGATCCTGTTCCATAAAAAAAGCCACTTTCTGTAAGTGGCTTCAATGTAAGTGTTCGAAAAATTATTTTACAACGTTGTATCTTTCTTCAACTTTTTTCCAGTCGATCACATTCCAGATAGCTGCGAGGTAATCAGGGCGTTTGTTCTGATATTTCAGGTAATAGGCATGTTCCCATACATCTACGCCTAAAATGGGTTTACATTTAAAGTCGGAGATATCCATCAATGGATTGTCTTGATTCGGGGTGCTGCCAATCACCAGTTTAC
>JAHBTM010000039.1 GCA_019638635.1 Ferruginibacter sp.
ATCCACAAAGGCACTATTTTAGCACTAATATCCAATGATTAACCTTATAACACATTGGAAATATGACAACCACCGACCAAACTCCAAACTTACAATTACATGAATCTAAACTAGATTCATGGTTTTCTGGTCTTATAGACCAATTGAAACTCGACCACTTTATGCTTTCCTCTGATATTGCTCCAGAGGATAAAAAGTCATTCTATCATGATATTATTAATGGCAACTACGATGGACTTATGCGTAACATGAGAGAAACAAGTAGTATGTATTTTATTTCAGAGATACTCAAAGATTATGTCAACATATTAAAAGGTAGAAGTGTCAACCCTTTAAAGTTGGCTATTGGTCTTTCTAATTCTAAGATTTTAATATGGGCAGAGACTGAAAATGATGATGAAAAAACTGAAGATGCCTTGTTGTTAGCGGAAGCATTTGTGAATAGCAAGTATGCGATAAATGGATTTTATATCAATTCTACGATAATTGAAAAATCAGATAATCTACCGATTCCACCTCACTACCAAACCCTCATTTCATAATTCTTGGCTTCTTTTGAAAACCACATTGAGCACTCAAAGAGTAATTTAAGATTTCTCGAATTGACTAACCGGTCATGTAATGGTTATTGGGATTGGCAGGTTACAACATGTTTCTATGTAGCAGTACATTTAGTAAATGCACACATTGCCAAAATAGCTAGTTTGCATTACAACACTCATGAAAGCGTAAAAGGTGTTCTCAACCCATTTAATCAACTTTCTTTATGTAAAGTGCCTGAAAATGTATACCTAGATTATACAAAACTTGAAGGTCTTTCTAGAAGATCTAGGTATTTATGTAATCACGAATCGAATATAAATCCAGAACAAACTCATTTAACTTATGACAAACATTTTGCTAAAGCTATAAAGATGCTCGACAGATTAATTGTATATTTTGAAAATTTACATGAGGTAAGATTTGAAAAACATGAAATTAGAAGTGTTGACTTGAAAAAAACACCACTTACAAAATTTAAGATATGTTAGATATACAAAACCATTAAGCATCAACATATAAGATTTATTGTTCTTCTTTTTTTACGCTAATAAATTCATTAACACGTTCATGTAAATTTACATAAAGCTCCAACAATTCAGTTGGAATGTTTTCATACTGGATTTGGATAGGAGGTTCAACGGGAATGTCTGTACCATCGCTTTTCGTCTTTGCAATTTTCGAAGGAGCATAGGACCCCCGCTTTTTAAACAGCTTATCAATTGCAACAATAACTTCCATTGGTGTAACATCCCGGAGCGTTGGTTTTCCTTTTACCCACTCTGTTACACTTACGCCACCGGTGGCAATCTTACAAAGGATTGCTTCGAGCTCCAGATCGCTTGATATTGACTCTTCAATGGCTGTTTTCAATTCTTCAGCCAAAACAGTATTGTGTGCACTGGCACCGATCGAAGCCATGTTATTGGCTACTTCATCGTACATTCTCAAACAACGGCGTTTATCTATCTTGAAATTGGTTTGCAAAAGTTGGTAAAAGCGCGTTTTGCCTCTTTCTCCAGTACTCCATAATTTCCGGATTTCTAGATCAAGTTCTTTGTTGTTTAACTTCTTCTTTTCAATCTTCATTGTAATCAGTTCATGCAAATGTTATCGGAGCCGTCCAATTGCTTCAGCTGCTTTAATTTCTTTCTCTTTTTCTGAAACCTCCTGTGAAACAACCTCAACCTTGATTTTATCAATTCGCTCGTTTGTTTGCTTCAATACATCTTTAATTGCCATGGCATTAAACGCAATTGATTTCTGTTGCTCAAGAATTAAGCTTTGAATATCTCCTGTAGAACCTGCCTGACTTGCTTTTAAGAATGACAGATCAGACGGAGCCTTTAAGAATGACCCTGGGACAGGTGAGGGGAGCGCCCACTTGTACATACCTACTGGGCCACCCATAGCAAAGCCCGGCACGCCAATTTGTGCAAAGGTTCTGGCCCCGCCCAGTTTCCTTTGTTGCTCTTCATTCAAGATAACCTCTCCGGTGCGCACGGTTGCAAAAATGTTATCTCCATTCGGCTGGTTAGGAATATTCGGAGTAGCGGATATTTTTCCATTTCCCAATGGTTTAGGTTTTACCCGGCCTCCGGTTGCAAACGCCTGAGCTGAGTTGATTTTTGAAACATTCATAGCATAATTTGCTACAGCTAATGCGGCTTGGGTAGCGTACATTATTGCGCCGGCAATTCCAAGGGTTGCAATGTTTAGCGGATTGGGAGCAAATGCAACAACTGCAAGATTACTCAACTGCATTGCCAGGTTTATTTTTGCCTGAGCGATTTGCATTTTTTTGTTTTCTTCAAATGCTTTTCGGTCCGCCTCACGCTTTTTGGCAGCCGCCTGACGTTCTAATGAGTCTCTCTCATCCTGAGATTGCGCTCTGGATAATTGCTGTTCTTTTTCCAGATCAATCAATTCATAAGCAAGGTCTCTTTCCTGTTGAATCCTTTCAGCTTTGAGATCAAAGAAATTATTCATGGCTTCAGTGGCCATATCGAAAGACTGGGCAATTGTTTCACCCAATAACTTTTGAATATCTGATCCTTCGCCCAGATTGAAAAGCTTAGTAATACCTCTTTGCAGCAATTGCTGAAAACTTGTAATCCTTGTCTTACCATCTTCAATTGCATTGTTAAGTTCGATTTGTGCATTAATTGCTGCATCGTAATACCTTTGATATTGCTCAGCTGTTATTTTATTCTGTTCATATTGCTTTTTCGCGGCTTCCAGCTGGCGGTTTGCATAGTCAAGTTCAATGCTTTTTAATGAGATTCTTCTTGCAATGTTTGATTTTTCAAGGTCAGCTTCTTTGTTGTTAATTGACTTGTTCTTTTGGTCGAGTATTTTTTTATCAAGTTCATTGAACTCAATATTTTTCAATGCTAATGCCTGGTCTGCTGCTTTTTCGAGGTCTGCGATTATAGCATTGAATTGATCCAGCCTTAACTTCTTCAGGTTTTTGAGAATTTGCACTATTGCATTTGCCCTTTCTTCCTCTCCCTTAACTGAGCGCTGGTTGAATTTAATTTCCAATGATTCCATTTCACTATTAAACCTTGTTTGAAGTATAAGTAACTTCAGATTCAACTCTTCCCTGGCCTTCAGCTTCTTGGTGTTGGATAGTTTAGGATCTTCATCAATAATATTTAATTCGCGTTCATAAATTCTTTTCCCAGTATTGTAATTCTCTTCTAAATTCTGGGTTTGGATGTCGAATAGTTTTTTATTGGCATCGGCCTGGTCTTTGGCCAGTTCAGCATTGAAAGAAACCTGCTGTTCCTTTTCCTTTTTATTGGCTGCTTTGATAGCAACAAGTTTCTTTTCGCGGTAATCAGTGGCCAATTTAATCAGGCTCTCATTATATGCCTGCTCAGTGATTGCTTTATCAGAAAACTGAGTTTCAAGTAGTTTTTTCTCCTGCTCATACTGATCCTTTAATCGGTCAGTTGCCGTTTCCTCAGACTTTTTTCTTTCTTTCTTTTCTTTCGGGTTTAAAAATTCTTCGATTTGTTTTTCCAGTGCTACCAAGCCTTTATACTCCTTGGATAACATGTTCAAACCCTTTTTCTGGAGGTCGATTTCATCTTTTATTTTTTGGATATCTTCCTCCTTCCCACCTTCACGAACAAATCGGGCAAATGCTTCAAAAACATTTATTGTAGTTTGGGTTTTTGGAGTGTTTTTTACTTCATTTTTTAAGTTGTTTGCAATTGCAGCCTGTACCTCTAGCTGTTGATTTGCAATCTCAGCGGATGCCAACTTTGCGAATGCATCCAAATCTTTTCCGGAATACGTAAAGTCTATCCCTACTTTATCCGCAATCCATTTACCAACACTACTAGCACCCCTGCCTTGTTGTTGATAATATTTACTCATAAACTCTTCATCAAACATGGCAGTAGAAATCTCAGTCCCACTGGCTTTTGCTTTTTGTATATCAAATTGATATTGTACAAGTTTGTCCAGTTTTGCCTGCTCTCTTTGCTGAATACTGGCTGAAGCTCTTGCAAGTGCGTTGTTGTAAATCTCTTCATTGTACTCTTTGAGCAGCTTGATTCCTTCTTTTGTAGTGAGATTTTCCAATGTGAGAGCTTCGCCGTAGCTTCCCATCATCTCCTTTAGCTTTTCCAAAGCCTTTTCGCGGACTTCGATTTCAACATTTACATCGGTGGCAATTTTTATCCATTGCTTTTCTTTTTCGATTGTGGAAGAGAGTTCTTTGTTTGCTTCTTGTGAAGCTTCACGCATAAGATTCTTTTTCCTAACAGTAACGTCTAGCTGCTGATTTGTTGCTTTTAACGATGATGCAAATGAAGTGAACGCAAGAGTAAGCCCACCAATCACCAGCCCGATGCTCCTAAATACCGGGTTCTTAAGAAGTGAAATTACCTTTGCTTTTGCAGCGGCCCAGAAATTGGTTGCCACAGTTAAGGCTTGAATTGCTTTAACTTTTGATCCAAACAAAGCGGTTAATATTGGAACCAACGTTCGGGTAATAATTAACTGCTTATTCATAAGTAACCAGCCTGCCGCCCATAATGAAACCAGACCGATTATTATTGGAAGACTACCTATGAGAAAAGACGCAAATCCGATAATTACATTGAAAAAGACTGTGAGTTGAGGCAAAGCACCTTCAATCATTGAGGTAAATTCGTTTTTCAGCCTATTAACCGATGCCTGAAGCCCTTTAATTTCTTTATCACTATTACCCCCGAATGTTTTTCTGAGTTCTGCTGCGAATTTTGGAAGGAATGTATTTGAAACCACTTCACCGTTTTCAAGCATTTTATTTAGCTCTCCCTGGGTTACACCGATTGCTTTTGCTGCTATTGAAAACGCACCCGGGATCCTTTCTCCGATTTGGCCTCTCAGTTCTTCAGCTTGAACTTTTCCCTTTGAAGCAATTTGGGAGAATGCAAGTAAAACGCCGTTTGTGTTTTCCTGACTCAGTTTTAAGTTAGAAGCTGCTGATACTGCTGATTCAAATATGGTTCTGGTTTCATCTGCACCAATACCGGCCAAGGTGGATGCTGCATAGAAGTTTTTAAAAGCGTTTGCTGTACTGATATATTCAGCTCCTAATCGTTGAGTAGTGATTTCTAAAAACTCATTGTTCTTTGCTAGTTCATACTGTGAACCGCTAACCTCTTTCATTGCAGCCTGTAAACTATCCAAGGCAATGGTGTCATTATAAACCCTTGTAACCGATCCGATTATAGCCTGTAAACTCAAATAACCAGCCACAAGCGAACCTAGGGATCTTTTGGCATCTGCAAACCCTTTATTGAGTGAGCTAGTCAGGCGTCCACCAATACCGCCCATTTTTGCCATTTGCTTTTCAATGCCTGCGATTGAGGCTCTTAATTCATTAGCCTGGTTCCGGTTTTCAATCATTTCCTTTTCAATGGCATCGAAGCCCCCTTTACCGGCAGCAGCAATCGAAGTAAGTTGCTTTTTTAATTCAGCGAATGACTGGTCCAAAGATTTTAACTCCTGTTTTTGCCTTTGAATCTGGCCCTTAACCACTTCATCGAGTCCGTTATCTTTAAACGCCTTCAATATTCCGGAAGAATATTCACCTACCAACAAATTATCCTTGGTAAATTGCCTGCGGAAATTTTGCTCCGCTGTACTCAACCGCTTATACTCTTCAATTGCCTGACTGAAATCCAGTTTTTCCCCTTGGAACAAAATCTGAGAATCTTTATTTGCATTCTGAATTAATGGCCGTAGTTCTGCCATTAACTTCTTCGTTTCAGCATAACTTCCTTGAACGGCTACGAGTGCATCCTTTTCTTTTTTTGCAGCATTCGCCGCTTCAGTAGTAGCAATGGCCAGTGCACGCTTTTCGTTTGTCGCCTCTTTCTGTGCTGCTTTTAGCTTTAACTCCTCAGCTGTCAACTCTTTAATTCGAGTCTTATACTTTTCTATTTCTGCCAGCTCCTCAGCTGTCACCGAATTTTTACTGGCCAGAGCTTTCAGCCTGGCATTCTCTTCCAGTGCCTGATTGATGCTTTTGAGTGCGCTGTTTACTTTATCACCTCCTAGAACTCGGAGGTCATAAATACGGGTAAGGGTACGGTTGTTTGTTGCCATTATTTAGGAATATCAGATTTTGAAAATTCTATCTCAACGCCCATTAGTGGATCATATTCAGCCGTTCTTTTAAATTCGGAATAGTAAGGCTCAATTTGGCCGAATGCAGATAACACACACGTCAAAATATCAATTGTGTTTTGGCTGAACTCATGCTGACCCATTACACCTCTTTTGAAGGATTCGGAATAGATCCGGAATTCTTCGCAATAGCTAGAAAGTACCGGACTGTTTTCTGTGTTCCATCTACTTTCTGGCATTTTATTTCCGGTCTGTATTTCATACTCTTTCCATAAAATGCTGTAAAAAGGTTCAATCGTTCCAAAACACCGGTGTAGTTCGCTAAGCACTTCGTAGATACTAACTGCATACGACCTTGGAGTGATAGTTCCGTCTTTAAAACCAGAGTTACATTCAAACATTTGTTTTGTGAGAATTTTTAAAATCTCATTCTGGTATTTTGTCAATTTTAAAGTTTTCATTTTTGCTGTTTTACTAAAGATTTGATACCCTTATTGCAACCTTTTTTACGCATTGGGTATATTGTGTTGTTAATCAATTATTTTAATTGTCTGATTCAGGAGGTGATTGGAATCGAACCGTTGGATTGGGCTGATCGTCCGGGTCCGGAGGAAGTAACGGGTTGAGGCTGGCCCACCGGATAACCTCTTCTTGGACCATTGGTGTAATTCTACTGATGTACTGAAAAGGCGCCAGCCTTTCTCTTGGTTTTTTAAAATCGAGTGCTACTGGATCGAGGTCCAGGAATATTTCTGAAGGAAATTCACCCTTTAGTTTGCTTTTTTTAAGTAACGCACTTTGATTATAAATCACCTGTCTAAGCATTGCATTGTTTTCTAATGCTAAACGATACGTGTAGTGAATTAAATCATCTAGCGTTATAAAACTTTCTTCTTTTCTTTTTTTCATTTTGAGTTGAGTTTTGTTCTGAATTGTTTGGTCCCAAATACTTTTCGCAAAGCTCTTCCGCTTCCTTCCGTGTAATCAAATTCTTGTTTTCAACTTCAGAAAGTGGTAGTAGGCTCAATTGTGCAATAGTTTTTTCAACTTCTAGTTTTAAAAGTTTTCTGTTTGTACTGATGCTGTTTTTAATTGTTGACGCTATTTCTTCATTAAGCGATTCAAAATAATTCTTGACAACATCTTTAACAACTTTGGAAGCTTGTTCAACAATCTCCTTACTGTTGTTGTAATAAACTTTTTTTCTTGGTTTCATATAATTAGGGTTTGATTTTGAAAATTATTGATGTGTTATTTGCCAGTAATTACTGCCCATGCTTCGTCCTCCCGTTTTTTTCTGAATGCTGCGATTGCTGCATAGTCATGATTTTCTGTTTTTTTAACACCTCTCTGTTCGTTCTTTCGCCAATTCTCAATGAACGATGGTATCAGGTTGATGTAATTGGTTACTTTAGAACCGTTTTTTTTCCAGTTTGTTGATTCAAAATTTGCATAGAATCTTTCAGCCATTTCTTCAGTACCTCCCTTTTTTTTAAACTCCAGGATAACTTCACTTTTTTCTGGCTTTTTTGATGATACTGTTTTTATTTTTGAAAGAGCGCGTAACTCTCTCTTTGTATTAGTCTTTGTATTAGTCTTATTATTGTCTGTACTTTTTTGTACTGAATGGCTGTCTGAATGGCTGTCTGAATGGCTGTCTGAATGGCTGTAAAATTTACAGTAGTTGATTAAATATGTACATGCTTCTTTTTTACTTTTACCGGAATGGTATTTTAGGACGTCTGCTTTTAAAAGTTCTTCACGGTACCGAATTAAACTCTTTTCTGATGCCCCGAGCTGGCCCATAAGTTCACCATTTGAGCATTTAAAAGAATCAGGCCAGAATGCTTCATTTGCTATCTCCAACAGCAGGTAAAGGAGTGCCTGGGCTTGTGCAGATAGGCAATTCGCACGCCGAATTGTACGCATCCTTCGTAAAACATCAAAAATAATTTGTTGCCTGTTGTAGCTCATTGTTTTCTTTTTTTACGTAGAGCATCAACAACCTCACGTTTATTAAATCTTACGGATCTTCCAATTTGGAGATAGGGGATAACCCCCTTTGATTTGAACTTAATAATAGTCTGCTGGGTAACATTCAGGAATTTTGCTAGAGCGGCAATATCAACACATTCATCATTAACGTTTGGATGATCGTATTCTGAAGCAACAGGGGCTTCATTTGTGTTGACTATGGAAGCAAACTCTTTAAGGAGTTCTGGAAGCGGGATTGGAGAAAGTACTATATCGTTCATTTTCTATATTTAGAAATACGAAAATATAGCCTGTTATACCACGCAGGGGCCTACGCAGTCCCCTGTTTATTTTGGAGAGGGAGTGTTTTAGTATGTACCCTATTCACTAGTTCTTTATATTTTTCTTTGTGTTCTTTGTTTGTTGGGTTCGTAAGTATATTTGTTATTTTTGTTGACCATTTATCCAAAACTACCCTTAACTGTTCGGGTGTTAGATTAAAATCTTCAGTTAAAACATCGAATACATTTAAATAATCAATGAGGCATTCTTTAAAAGAAGCTTCTTTGGGATAAGATGTTTTTGCGGTCCTTTCCAATGCTTCTTCTTGCTGATTTTTGTAGTTTCGTACTGAATTTCGACCATATGATTCAAGTACCTCCTTCACTTTATCTTCACCAACAAAATCGCCACACAATATTTTCGCAATTGCAATTTGTTTGGCAGTCTTTTGCTTTCTGTTCGTATTAAGATTCTTTTTAAGTAGGGTTAATAGCATTTCATAATGTTGGTAATCGTTATGTTCTGAGGATAGTTCAATGTTTTTATCAGGTAAATACAGAGTTGGAGACACACCAATAGACTGTTGTAATTTGAGCGCATCAATGAAATCCTCTAGAGATTTAACGCTTTTTTCAATGTGTACTGTTCTTTTAATTTGGTTTTTGATTTGTTTAATGCAACTCAGAAATTCACTTAACTTATAACGGTTTGTCATCTCTTCAGATTTTGCATTCCATTCCCATTCGGCCATCAACTCTTGTTTACTTTTAGAGTGCATGTTACAGGGTTGTTCGTACATTAACTATCTGATTTTTGAGTGTTTGAAAGATGTTTAAAAAACGATTGAAGCGCGGCAAACTTTCCTGCATGGTGATCAAACCCCTCCTGGGTGCAACCTAGGAAACAACCACTACTGAGCATGAGGGTCTGGATTTCCAGTAGATAATCTGTCCACTCAGATGGTGAAGCCTCTGATAGTAACATTTTGATTTCTCTTTTCATGATTAGTTTCTTTTACGTGAGATGTATTTTATTTTAAACAAACTGATTGCTTCGTTAGGGTTGAGTTTATGGCCGGGGTTTTCCACTGGAGTTACATTCAGCCCGTTTCCACTATGTTTAACATTAACTAGGACTGCTTCGCCTTTAATGATTGCCAGTGCCAAACAACTTTTTTTACGATTGTTTGAAAGTTCATGTATTGACGTTTGCAAAATATCACCGGTTATGATTTCATCTTTTGTACCTTTCAAAATGCCCGAACCGGTATATTGAAAGAATTTGATTCCGGTTGCATTCAGTTGATTAATAGTTTTTGTTTTCATGTTGATTGATTTAGAAATTAAAAAATGATTCAAGCTCTCAATTGAAATGAAATTATATCGCTCTTGTACTGGTTTTAACTTTGTTCGGATTAACCCATTTCCCCCGGTAGTAAACCTTGTTTACAGGGATTTCAACTTCAGGATAATTGAATGGCAACACCTCTTCCCCCTTCTGATTAACGGTTCCAAATGAAACCTGATAGGAACGTATTTGAATAAAACGTGCAGTAAGACTTTCAATGTAATTACTGATGGAAACACTAGCCATTTCCAGAGGCTCTGTTAAGCTTGTGTAAAACGGGGTTTGCAATCTCATTTCAGATTCAGATCCATCTAAATGGAACAATTTAACTCTGACAATGCTTTTTTTCTGATCGATTGGTTGCTTTACCGGTTTTGTAACTTGAACCTGATTCATAATTATTGGTTTAAAATTTAATTGAAAGAATATAAATACCTAAATAGCTTTTAAGATTGATTTCAACTCTCCCCAGGCTTTACTCATTACCACTTTTGAGCGCTGCTCTGTAATCTTTACGTATCTTGAAAAGCTAGCGTAGCTTCTATGTCCACTGATTTTCATTACCTCTTCAGCATTCATTCCGCGCTCTAGTGATAGTGTGCAAAATGTCTTTCTTCCAGTATGCATGGTAATCAATTCGTACTTTGGATAAACATTACTTTCTCTCTTTGCACCATAAAATTTAACTACTTCAACAGGTTCGTCAATCCCGGCCATTTTGCATATTTCTTTAATGGCTCTGTTGGACTTTTGATTCGATATTACAGGTAAGGGTGCAGGATAGTTTTTGTACCGGTTAAGGATGCTCATTGAAAAAGGTGTTAGTGGCACCATTAATTGCTCTTTGGTTTTCTTAACGGTAATTCGAATTGAATCTACTTTTATGTTTTCACGTTTTAAGTTTTTAATATCGGAAAACCTCAGGCCAGTAAAGCAACTGAAGCAAAAAACATCTCTAATTTGACTCATTGATGTGCTTTTTACTTCAGCATTAAGGACCTGTTCCAATTCGGATTGAGTTAATGCAATAACATCATGAGACTCTTTTTTAATTTTAAAATCCCTGTAGTTTTCTGAGACCTCAAAACCGTGTATTTTAGCATAGTTGAGGAAGGTTTTTAAGGTGCTTAAATTCTTCGCTACAGAATTGTTATTTAAACCCTGAGCAACGAGATAATTCTGGAATGCAGAAAAGAATGAATAATCAATATTTGAAAAAGTAACACTACACTTCTTTTTATCTTGAAACCCCGTAATATGATTTTGAAGTGTTCTATAAATCTTCAAACTGGATCGCTCCCTGATAAGCTCATGATCTGAAATGTATTTTTTGATAAAATCAGTAATTGAGTTCACTGGTTCACTTCTTTTAGATTTCGGCTTATGAGCAGATTTTAGTTTTTCAATGATCGTTTTGCAGTTATAAACTATGCCTGATAATTCATACCCCTTTTCAATATCTCTTATCTCTTTCCGATACGCATTAAGTGAATCGTTTATATCGTCAACCTCCTTCTTATCTAGAATAAAATAAGGGTTTGTTTTAGGAGCACTTCCCAGCACTTTCTTTTTTTCGATAAATATTGCTGATTGTGTTTTTTGGCACCAGTTTGCATCGAGTATTTTGATACTGGTCCTAAAGGTTGCCCTTTCACTGTGTAGCTGATAAATAATCTCAACTGGAAGTAAGGAGTCTTTATTTGGCTTGTCCTTTCTGATATTAAATCGAATGGTACCCATGAGCTAATTTTTACAAACCAAATATAACAAGACTTTCTTTAAGGTTGCAAAAAAGGTAGCAGAAAAATACACCTCCGGTTTAACTGGGTTTAACTCTGTATTCAGAAAAATGCCGTCAGTTCTATGTTATGAAGGCGATTTATAATTACGTTGGTTATCAAAATAACCAGGGTTCGATTCCCTGCAGCTCCACTAAATGAAGGGAACCATGCGTTCCCTTTTTTGTTACGTAGACCAAAATAAAAAGGTTACCGTGAAACGATAACCTTTGCTGTGTTGCGAAGAGAAGGATCGAACTTCTGACCTTCGGGTTATGAGCCCGACGAGCTACCGCTGCTCTACTTCGCACTGCAAAGATAAGGTTTTTTGCGTTATTAAAATCATCTTTTGAAACTTTTGTACCTGCCGGCTAATATTGGATGGTAAAACCTTTTGTACAGCGTGCCTGCATTATTATTGATGCAAACGTTAAAGTAATTCTAAAGCACCATTGAGTGCGCAGCACAGGCACCTTCAAACCTTAATCAGGTGAATATGAATTAGCCGATTCCCTCAAAATAAGATAGTTTTGCTGGAAACGCTTACGGCGAACTGATGAAAGCAGGATTTGTAAATATATTTGGGAAACCCAATGCAGGAAAATCTACATTGATCAATGCATTGATGGGTGAGAAGCTTGCGATCGTGTCGCCTAAGGTTCAAACTACACGGCATCGAATAAAAACCATACTGAGCGGAGCGGACTATCAAATTATATTTTCTGACACGCCGGGCATCATTGAACCCAAATACAAATTGCACGAAAAAATGATGCAGGCGGTGCGTTCAGGATTAGAAGATGCTGACGTAGCACTGCTCATCACAGATGCAAGGGAAAATCCGGAGGAAAGTGACCGTATATTCAGCCATTTACAATTAAAGGTACCCTGCATCATCCTGCTGAATAAAACAGATTTGGTAAAACCGGAAGTGTTGCAGGAGAGAAGAGCATTTTTTGAAAGCAAACCATATTGTAAAAAGGTGGTTGAAATTTCGGCACTGAAGAAATCAGGCATAGAAGAATTGATGGGGGTGATTCTTGAATTCTTACCGGAGGGATTGCCCTTTTATGATAACGATGATTTAAGTGATTTACCTACAAAATTTTTTGTGTCGGAGTTAATACGTGAAAAGGTGTTTGAATTGTATGAAGAGGAATTGCCGTATCAAACCGCCGTGTTGGTACAGGAGTTCAAAGAAAAAACGACCCTGACAAAAATTTCAGCAGATATTATCGTGCAGCGTGAATCACAAAAAGCCATTATATTGGGAGAGCGCGGCAGCATGATTAAAAAGCTGGGTACCTTATCGAGGATATCCATTGAATCTTTTCTGGGGCAGAAAGTGTTTTTGGAATTGTTTGTTAAGGTACGCCCGAAATGGCGCGACAATGAAATACACCTGAAAGAATACGGCTATTAATCCGTTTGTTTATTGAATTAAAGTTGAAATATGAGTTTTACAGTTGCCATAACCGGCAGACCCAATGTTGGAAAAAGTACGTTTTTTAATCGAATGCTCGAGCAGCGCAAGGCGATTGTAGATGATTTCAGTGGCGTTACGCGCGACCGGCAATATGGCGTGGCAGAATGGACAGGCAAAACATTCAATGTAATAGATACCGGTGGGTTTGTTGCCGGGAGTGAAGATATTTTCGAGAGTGAAATTCGTAAACAGGTACATATTGCTATTGAAGAAGCAAATATTGTATTATTCATGGTAGATGCTTCTACCGGCATCACATCACTGGATGAATCAATGGCGGAAATGTTACGCAGAAGCAAGAAATCCGTTTTCCTGGTCGTGAATAAGGTAGATAATCACGCGCGCATGCTTGAAGCCAGTGAATTTTATAGTTTGGGGTTTGAATATATTTTCTTTTTGTCTTCCATCAGTGGTAGTGGTACAGGAGAATTGCTGGATGCCATTGCGGAGCATATTCCGGATGAAAAGGATGCGGATGAAAAAACAGAGGAAAAGTTACCACGCTTTGCCATCATCGGTCAGCCTAATGTGGGAAAATCATCCCTGCTGAATGCACTCACTGGAAAAGAACGCACCATTGTAAGTGATATTGCCGGCACCACACGCGATAGTATTGATACGCATTACAATCTCTTCAATAAATCATTTATACTGGTAGATACGGCGGGCATTCGCAGAAAATCTAAAGTTCACGAAGATCTTGAATTCTATTCTGTGATACGTGCTATTAAAGCTATGGACGAGGCCGATGTGTGTTTATTATTGCTAGATGCCGAGAAAGGATTGACCGCACAGGATCTGGCAATATTTTCCTTAGCTGTTAAAAAAGGAAAGGGGATTGTGGTGTTGGTGAACAAATGGGACCTGGTTGAAAAATCTACTAATAGTGCGCGCGATTTTGAAGCAGCATTAAAAAAGAAATTCGCACCGTTTAATGATGTGCCAATTGTTTTTATTTCTGTAACGGAAAAGCAGCGTATATTTAAAAGTATAGAAATGGCATTGCAGGTGTATGAAAATCGTACTAAGAAAATACCGACGGCAAAGCTAAATGATGTGATGCAACGTGCCATTGAAGCATACCATCCACCGGTTGTTCGTGGCAATGCGATTAAAATAAAATACGTCACACAACTGCCAACCCATACACCAACTTTTGCTTTTTTCTGCAATTATCCGGATGATATTAAAACACCGTATAAAAATTATCTTGAAAATCAATTGCGTCAGCATTTCGATTTTACCGGTGTACCCGTTCGGTTGTTTTTCAGGAAGAAATAATCAGGATGGCAATTTTAGCACAACCAACATAAACAGGATGATGATCAGCAGCAACACACCGATGGCGATGAGTATGAAAGGTTGTGTGTTGTATCTTCTTTTTGCTCTTTGATTCTTTCTTTTTTTAATTTGTTGATTGAGTTGTTGATTGAGATCCTGCACTACCTGTTGCAGTTTGTCTTTCTCCCGGTATTGCTGAAGTCCTTCTACAGCATCATTCAAAAATGGGTCATCCATCATGTCTTTTTCAAAAGCATGCTGTTCCGGATTGCTCAATGCATTGTTGAGATAACCCAGCAGAGGATCCTGCGGGATCCCTTTTTCAGAAGGGTTCGATATGTTGTTATCGTCTGTCATGTTGCTCCATGCTTTGCAGATGAATTTTTAAGTTTCTTTTCCCGTTTTGAATATAACTTTTTACTTCCTGTAAAGTGTAACCCGAGATAGAAGCTACTTCATTGTACGATTTTTTTTCAAGGTAAAACAAAGTGATGCAGGTTTTTTGTTCCGTATTCAATTGTTCTATGGCTACAGCCAGTTGCTGCAGTTTCTTTTCTTTATCAACGGCTTCTTGTAATACAGCTTCTGAACTACCGTCTTCGTGTACACGCAAATCAATTTCAGTGGTAATAATGCCTTTCTTCCTGAGTTCCATAAGGCAATGATTCTTCATGGATGTGTAGAGCCAGCTTTTGAAATATTCCACCCTGTATTTATCGAAATCACTGATTACTTTTAAAAAAACCTGTTGAACGGCATCTCGTGCAGCTTCTTCATTCTTGAGGTACTTCATACCCACACCAAACAACAACAGCGTATAGCGTTGCAGCAGGATGCCCAGCCAGTCTTTATTTCCGGATTGTTGATACAGGGCAATGAGTTCCTGATCATTTTTATTATGGTGATTATTCGTTGACAAACAATAGTTTCAAATGTTTGATTTTCTTGTTCTGGGTTCTATTAGGGTGTTGATTTTAATTTTTCTGCAGTGGCCTTTGGGGGCAAGGGTTTCGAATCGAAAAACAGCATTTTCAATGCAATCAGGATCATAAATACAGCAAAAAACCGTTTGACATGTTCTTGAGGAATGCTAAGTGATATTTTGCTGCCCAGGTATCCACCCAATAAAAACCCCACTGCAATAAATGCAACGTATCCAAAATGTACGTGTCCCTGTTTATAATACTGCATTACTCCCAGCACACCCACAGGAAACATCAGCAAGGCCAGGGAAGTTCCTTGTGCATCCCATTGACTGAAACCCAGAAAATAGATGAGTGCCGGGACAATAATGATGCCTCCTCCAATTCCAACCAAACCGCCCAGAGTACCTGCCAGCAGGCCGGTTAATATTAAAATAATAATGGTTTGTGGGTCCATTTGTCTACTTTTCAGTTTCATTCGGAAAATTTTCCTTGTATAATTCACGAGCTTGTTGAATGATTTTGCAGGCGGTATGTTTATCCTGAAAGCTATCTATTTTCACTACTTTATTCTCCAGCACTTTATATTGCTCGAAATAGTTTCTGAGCTGTGCCACAAAATGTTTTGGAAGGGCTTCAATACTTTGGATGTGGTTGACTGACGGATCGGAGGTGGCCACCGCAATGATTTTATCATCCATTTCATTGTTGTCAACCATCTGCATATTTCCTATCACCGTTGCTTCAACCAGACAGCCCGGATGAATATTTTCACTGCATAACACCAGGATATCTAACGGGTCGTTATCCTGTCCTAAAGTTTGTGGTATAAAACCGTAATTCACCGGATAGTGGAAAGACGAATAAATGACCCGATCCAGTTTCATCAGCCCGGTATGTTTATCCAATTCATATTTTCCACGGCTGCCTTTAGCTATTTCGATGACCGACCATACAATTTCCGGCGCGGCAGGACCGGGTGAAACACCATGCCAGGGATGAACTACGTACATATGATATTCATTTAGTGAATAGGTAAATTACCGGAAGTAGTATAAGTAAAATCAACCTGCCAACGATTGTTTGAACGGACTACCTTAATTTCCATCGGTTTATTCATGTAGCTATTTGAATAATTGATGATGGTAGTTGAATCGTTGAGTTCGAGAAATTCGTTGATTTCGAAAGAAGCCTTCTTATAATTGGCTTTGGTTTCGCCGGGCATTTTTTGGTAGTATCTCATGTATGAGTTAAACATCTCCCTGTTTTCAGTTTCGGGCAACAACAACCTTTCGGCCTCTTTAAAATCGCCGTCTAAACTGGCACGGATAAATGTACGCCCGGTATCCATTGCAGTTTCAGGATAGGCATTGTCGTTACTATTACAAGCTGTCAGCAAAAAGATTGCTAAGCAAATCCATACATTTTTCATGCTATAAAGTTAACATCTTTCAATGACCTGCATAAAAAAAGCACTCCGAAGAGTGCTTTTAAAAAAGTTTAACTTAAAAAATTACTGAGCAGCATTTTTCAATGAATCCACCATGTTCAATCCTTCATTGATTGCAGCCTTCAGGGTGTCCGCATCCATATCTTTCAGTTCATCTAAAGCGGCATCCATATCAGCACCACCTTCGCCCATTTTTTCAGCACCCATAGACATCATGGAAGCCTTATCGAAAGCCACTTTCCATTTTCCGTCTTCTTTCTTCAGGATATAGTTTACACTTTCACCTGATTGTTTTTCTTTAACGGCAACCGTTGCTTTATCTCCTTCAATTTTAGGCTCACCCATTTCAAGGTTTGCTTTATCAAATTTTGGGTCAGCCGGCTCATCTTTTGCCATATTCATTCCCATTTCCATCATATCGAGCATTGATTTGCTGTCGGCAGTTGCAAGCGTACGTGCTTTAGCCATGTCTTTTTTAGACAGTGCTTCAAAAAACTCACCCAATACGGCCTTCGGATCGGCATCACCGGATTTACAACTAAATAAGGTTACTGTAGATAATAACAGTACGGCGGTCAAAATTCTTTTCATAATGTTTGCTTTGATTGTTTTTGCTATGATTTGGCGCCAAAAATATATTTATTATTCAAATATTCAAATGTTATTTATACACTATTTGGCCAATGGGTTTACAGGAGGGGTGCAAAAAGAGGTCGTCTACTCCAAAAAAGAGGAAATTATTGATTTTGCTAACCGGAAAATTCAGCCAGTTTGCAGTACCTTTTTGGTAGCTTTTTACCACAAATTCAGCGCAATACATCTTTTCTTCACTCTCCAAATCAAACTGCATGTCAAAGGTTACGGGTAACGTATAGAATTCCAATACCTTATTCAGTACAGCTTGTATTTGATCAGGATTGATATCGAAACGGTATATGCCGATTCCTTTGTTGGAATACGGGTCAGCAAAAACCTCCAGCGATTCTTTGAGCAATTTCTGGTCGGGATTAAATTCTCCACCTAACGCGTGAAAAACATAAACGGAATCATTTTCAACAAGGGCGATGCCACAATGCGAATAGGTTTGATTGCGTTGATTCAGCGAACGTAAACTTTCGCTCGTAAAATCGTTACCGGTTCTTGTAATCAAATCTCCGGTTTGTACCACCGGTTTGATGTTACTGATTTCAAAATGAGCGCGTTCAACCCGTTTCAAAGCTGCCAGCGTATCGGCGGCAGTCATGGTCAGCGGTGCAATATCGTTATTTGAGCTACACGATGCCATCAGACAAATAAGGCAGCCCAAGGGCCACCTTATTATACGGGAATTCATAGTAAGTTTATTTTTGTTGCGCTGCATTTTGCTCGTCTTCTTTATTGTACGCTTTAATGATGGACTTAACCAAACGGTGACGTACAACATCTTCTTCATCGAGTTCAATATGCGCAATGCCTTCAATGTTTCTGAGGATACGTGTGGCCCGGAACAAACCGCTTTGCTGGTTTTTAGGCAAATCAATTTGCGAAGGGTCACCGGTGATGATGGCTTTGGCGTTCGGGCCTATACGTGTAAGGAACATCTTAATTTGAAGATCATTGGTGTTTTGCGCTTCATCCAAAATGATGAAAGCATTATCCAGTGTCCGACCGCGCATGTAAGCAAGAGGAGCAATTTCGATAGTTCGTGTACTCATATAGTAGCCCAATTTGTCTGCAGGTATCATATCATCCAGTGCATCGTACAGAGGCCTTAAGTACGGATCGATTTTTTCTTTCAGATCGCCGGGTAAAAAACCTAAACTCTCTCCGGCTTCTACAGCAGGACGGGTTAGGATGATTTTCTTCACCACTTTGTTTTTTAGCGCCCGAACCGCAAGAGCAACGGCTGTGTACGTTTTACCGGTTCCTGCCGGACCGATTGCAAATAAAATGTCGTTTTTATCACATGCCTGAACCATCATTTTCTGATTGGCTGTTCGGGCACGAACGGTTTTACCATTGGGGCCAAAAACCAATACATCATTCGGATTTCTGTCAACGAAATGGTCGATGGCTGATTCATCATCACCACCCAGGATTTGTTCAAAATAATTATCGCTCATGTGCCCGTTGCGTTGTAGGTATTGAATGAGCAAATCAATTTTTTCCTTGGCTTCTACAATTTGATCGGGGGCACCGCTTAGTTTAACCTGCGTGCCTCTGCTCAGAATTTTTAACAGCGGAAATTTTTTCTTGAGAATATCCAGTTTACCATTATTCACTCCAAAAAACTCAATAGGGTTTACGGTGTCTAGGTTAATGATTGTTTCTGTCAATGTTTGGTGTTTAAATGAATGATAGGGTTCAGTTCGATGCAACCAAGTTAACATAACTGTAACCGCTTCTACGAATTTAATTATTCACAATTAAATGAAGACGGTGGAAAAAGTTAAAAACCCCGGGGTAACAATTATTTAAAAACGGGTTAACAGTTTCACATTCAGCAGGCGGGGTGTGAGCCGGTTGGGGATGGCAAACGTAGTGTTGGAGAAATCCTTAATCAGTTGATAGGAGATGGTATTGGCTCTGTCAATGACATTGAAGATTTCAAGACTTAACCAAATATTGTCGATTCCGCGCATGGGGTCGTAGCGGCGGCGTTTCGATTTTTCTTTCAGCAACTGTGCGCTGAAACCAATATCGGCACGAATGTAAGGTTCAATGGTTAATCCACTCCGAAACCTTGGATTGTTCGGGATATTGTAACTCATGTTGCTTCCGTACAATACATTCAGGTGTACTTTGAAATTCTTATTCGTGGTTAAGTAATCCTGCAAAAAAAGTCCCAGTGTGATGAGTCTGTCTGATGGCCTGCGCAACGGTCCAATATATTGCCGCGCGCTGTCTGCCACTACTTTGTCTGTGGTGGATGCGGTTATTAGTTCACCGGCAGCGTTGTAATACTTCTGATAATAATCGGCAAAAAGATTTTCTCGTGTGCGCATGATACCAAGACTAATCCAGCTTTCAGCCCCTTCCACAAGTTCGCCGAACAATCTGAATTCAATACCACGGGCATATGCGGTAGCGTTGTTCTTTCCGTAGTAACGTATTTTCACATTATCAATATCATATGGTACAACGTTCCACATCAGCTTATAAAATGCTTCAGCGGTCAAACGCATAGGTCGCTTACCGGGGCCAGTGAAACTATAATCCACTCCGGTTACAATCTGCCAGCTTTTCTGTGCTTTGATGCGTGTGTTGAGTACACCGTTATAATCCCGTAACTCACGATAAAAAGGGGGCTGCTGATATATTCCTGTGGCGCCTTTAAATACAATATCTTTTTTCCAGGCGGGTTTGATGCTTACCTGCATACGTGGACTTACCAGGAACTCATCATTCAGGTTGATGTAATTAAACCGGATACCTCCCTGTAAACTGATATCCATGTTCTTTTTGTGAAGCACTACATTGTCTTGAATGAAACCGGAGTAACGCATAACTGTTAAATCGGCTTCACTGTTTACGGAGTACATAAAATTGATGTTGCCCGGAATGT